>JAGVGA010000020.1 GCA_020057345.1 Candidatus Omnitrophota bacterium
CATGTCCGAAAAATTCTATTTTGGAGTCGATGTAGGCGCCACTTTTACCAAAACAGCCCTGGTTTCGGAGAAGGGTTGTCTGGTGGTTAAAGAGAAGTTCCTTTCCCGCGGATTCTCCGATAAAGGCCGTTTTTCGAAAAAACTCAAAGAAAATCTTTTTGAGATTCTTGCCCGTTGCGGGCTTAAGCCTTCGGCGATAAAGGCTGTTGGCGTCGGCCTTCCGGGACCCGTGGATCCCGCAAAGGGCGTGGTTTTAAGCCTGACCAACATCAAGGGATGGGATAATTTTGTCCTGGTCCCGTATTTAAGGAAAATCCTTCATTATCCGGTTTTTATTGAAAACGACGCGAATTGCATGGCTTTTGCCGAAAGCCGTCGCGGTGCGGCTAAGGGCGCGTCTCATGCGTTGTGTTTGACGCTGGGGACGGGCGTCGGAGGCGGTTTGATTATCGAGAGGAGGATCTACAGCGGTCCTTACTTTTTGGGAGCAGAGGTCGGGCATATTCCTGTGGCGCGTGTGCCTGCGTGCAGCTGCGGGGGTTCTGGGTGCCTTGAGAGATACGTGGGCAATCAGGCGCTTCTGGCAAAAGCTAAGAAAATATTCAAAAGAGGGATCTCTCTGGAAGATATCAGCGCCCTCGCCAAAAAAGGCGACCGGAGGGCCAAAAAGTTCTGGCGGGAGGCAGGAGAGCTTATCGGGTTCGCGCTCTCCGGCGTGGTCAATGTTTTTAATCCGCAGGTCATTGTGATCGGCGGAGGGGTTTCTGGCGCCGGAGAGTCCTTGCTGGGGGCGATCCGCAAGTCCGTTGGTGAGCATGCGATGAAGCAAATCAAAGAAAAAGTCAGGATCAAAAGGGCCCTCTTGGGCAATGACGCGGGAGTTTTAGGCGCAGCCCTTTTAGCGAAGGAACGATTAGGAGAAAGGCCTTGAAGGAAAGATCGATTTTAGGGATTTTGTTGGTTTTGTCGTTCTTGGCCGCTTTCGGGCAGGTTTCTGATGCGGCGACCGGAAAGCAGCCCATGACGGTCAACGGCGATATCGTTGAATTCAGGACCGAGGGCAAAGAGATCGTCGCTCAGGGCAATGTGGAGATCTTATCTCAGGAGTCGCGGATGACATGCGACAAGGTCCGCGTCTTCATGGATGAGAAGATCGCGATCGCCGAGGGCAATGTCAAATTCAGGAAGGAGAGCGGCGAAGAGATGAGGGGCGACATGATGATCTATGATTTCGGTTCCCAGACAGGAACCGTCATCCATCCGACGATCAAAATGGCGCCTTACTACGGCAAATGCGATTTGATGGAGAAGCTCTCGGATGAAGAGTTTATCCTTCATGACGCGGAAGTCGCCACCTGCGACTTGCCTCATCCGCACTATAAATTGAGCTGTCGGGAGGTGAAGATGAACCCGGGCCGGTTGCTGACCGCCAAAGACGTCAGGCTTTCCATTCTGGACGTTCCCTTGATGTATCTGTCCGGGTATTCGCAGCGCCTGACGGACAAGAGGCCGCGTTTCATGATCACGCCCGGATATAAGAAAAATTACGGAGCAGAGCTTTTTGCTTCCTGGCGGTATTATTTGAACCCGAACGCCCAAGGGTTGCTTCATTTTGATTGGTATCAGCTTAAAGGATGGGCTCAAGGGATCGACTTGAATTATGACACAAAGTCCGTCGGCACGGGCAATTTCAAGTATTACCGCATCGGCGAGAAGGACACGCGGCTCGAGGTGCTCGAGAGTGAGCGCCGCAACAACGAACGCTCCCGTGTTGAATTGCGGCACCGCTGGGATTCGACGGCCAACGACCATGTGGTCCTGGAATATTTCCGGCAGTCAGACCCGAATTTCAGGAAGGAGTACTTTTTCAGGGAATACGAGCGCCAGCCGACCCCTGCGAGCTTCTTTTTGTGGTCCCATGTCTTTCCTAATGCGACGTTAAGCTTTTTGGGCCAGCCGCGGGTCAATCAATTCGACTCGGTCCTGCAGAAGATCCCCGAGCTGAAACTGGAGACGACCAACCAAAAGATCCTCGGGTCGCCTTTCTATTACAAAAATTTATCGACGCTAACGCAGCTTTCCGGCACGACGGCTTTCGTTAGCACGACGACCGATGTGTCACGAATGGATACGACCAACCAGATTTCTTATCCTTTCCAATTTCTCGGCCTTTATTTTAATCCGTACGTCGGAGAGCGAAACACCTATTACAGCCGCGGCTTGGATGCAAATAAAAACTACAACAGAAATATGTTTTTGGGCGGCATGGATATGAGCGTGAAATTGTTCAAGACCTACGACGTTCAGACAAAGGCGCTGGGCTTGAACATCGACAAGGTCCGCCATGTCATAACCCCTACGGTCCAGTACCGCTACCAGCATGAGCCGTCCGTGTATAAGTCTCTATTGCAGCAGTTGGATGAGGTCGATAGCCTCGACAGAACCAATATGCTGACCTTTGGCCTGGAGAACAAGCTGCAGACAAAGCGCGACGGGAATTCGGTCGATCTGGGCGTCTTGCTTTTGTCATCCGACTATAACCTTCAGACCCATGACGGGCAGGACAAGGATTTTCAGAATCTCAAATACAGGCTTGAGCTGCACCCTTATAGCCAATGGGGGTTCGTGTCGGAGGGGGAATATAGCGTCGACCTGGTGGCTTTTAAGAAGATCGACGCCAGTCTGTGGACTCATTTGGGCAAAAATACCAGCCTGAACCTCGGGTACAATTTCCAGAAGAGCGTGAGCAGCCAGATCACGGCGGGCTTCAGCTGCGTGCTCAATCCGTTCTGGAAAGTGAATATCTACGAGCGGTTCGAGCTCAAGACCGGCGATTTGATCGAGCAGGAATATATACTGGAAAGAGATATGCATTGCTGGATCATGGAATTCATCATCAATCAGCGTCAGGACCATGGCATCACCTTTATGATCGCTTTTAAGTTGAAGGCCTTCCCGGATATCGGTATCAACGCCGAGAAGACCTTTGTCCCGTCAGAGGCGAGCCGTTCATAGATGAGGCAACCATGAAAGTAGCTATAGTCGGTGCAGGTTATGTCGGTTTAGTCTCCGGCGCATGTTTTGCCGAGCTGGGCAATAACGTGATCTGCGTTGATAATGATGATAAGAAGGTCTCAAGCCTCAAGAGATTAAAGATCCCGATCTATGAGCCCGGATTGGAAGAGTTGATCAAAAAGAATGTCCGACTCGGGAAACTCTCTTTTACGACGAATGTTGCTCAGGCGGTCAGGAGCTCCACCGTGGTTTTCATCGCCGTAGGGACCCCGCCCAAGGAGAACGGAGAGGCGGATCTGACGGGAATCGAGAATGTCGCGCGCTCGATCGCTCGCGCCATGAACTCCTACCGGCTGATTGTAGAAAAATCAACGGTTCCTGTTGAGACGGGCCAGTGGGTCAAGCACACGATTGAGATCAATAAGAAAAAAGGGATTCCTTTTGACGTCGCCTCAAACCCGGAGTTCCTGCGCGAGGGCTCTGCCATCGGCGACTTTTTTAATCCGGACAGGATCGTTATCGGAGTGGAGTCGGAGAAGGCGGAGTCGGTTCTAAGAGAGCTTTATTCCGGGATTGACGCTAAGATCCTGGTCACAGATATCAAATCCGCGGAACTTATCAAACACGCATCGAATTCCTTTTTGGCCTTGAAGATTTCTTTTATCAATGCGGTTTCCAAGATCTGCGAGATGGCGGGCGCGGATGTCGAACGCGTGGCCGAAGGCATGGGCTTAGATAGGCGCATTGGACGTTCGTTTTTAAACGCAGGCATCGGCTTCGGCGGTTTCTGTCTGCCTAAAGATCTGGACGCTTTTATCAATATCTCCAAAAAGTTAGGATACTCGTTTGAGCTCCTGGAGGCTGTCAAGAAGGTCAACGATCTCCAGAAGGAAGATTTTATCCGTAAGATCGAAAGCAACCTCTGGAACATTAAGGACAAGACGATCGCTGTTTTGGGTTTGGCGTTCAAGCCGGACACGGATGATATGCGTTTTGCTCCATCCATCGACATCATCAATACGCTCCAGAAGCATGGGGCGAAGATCAGGGTTTTCGATCCTAAGGCCATGGGCCGGGCGCGCAAAATCTTTAAGGGCGTAACTTTCTGCCGCGACGTCTACGAGGCGGCGCGCTCCAGCGACTGCCTGATTGTTATCACCGAGTGGAGTGAATTCAAACAGATCGATTTCAAAAAACTAAAAAAGCTGTTGAAGCATCCCCTGATCGTCGACGGACGCAATATTTACGACCCTCAAAAGCTAAAGAGGCTCGGATTTAAATACATCTCCATAGGGCGTTAGAAGGAAGGGAATTTATCCCGCCTTCGGCGGGATGTCACTGGATGGGCAAGTCCAAGCTTGCCCTGAGGGGGAGTTTCAAATGAAGTCGGTATTGATCACCGGAGGCGCGGGTTTTATCGGTTCGCACTTATGCGCGCTGTATCTGGAACGCGGCTACAAGGTGATCTGCATGGACAATTTGATCACTGGGACCAAGGACAATATCGCCTCCTTATTCGACGACAAGAATTTTTCTTTTATCAATCACAATATCACGACGCCCATCCATATCGACGGGGACGTCGATATGGTCCTTCATTTTGCTTCGCCTGCCAGCCCCGATGATTATCTGTTATATCCGATCCAGACTTTAAAAGTCGGTTCGTTGGGAACGCACAATTGCCTGGGGCTTGCCAAAGCCAAGAAGGCGAGGTTTCTTCTCGCTTCGACTTCCGAGGTGTACGGCGACCCGCTCGTGCATCCTCAGACAGAGGATTACTGGGGCAACGTCAACCCGATAGGCCCGCGCGGGGTCTATGACGAGGCCAAGCGCTTTGCCGAAGCCATGACCATGGCGTATCACCGCTTCCATAAAGTCGACACGAAGATCGTGCGTATTTTTAACACTTACGGCCCGCACATGCGCTTAAAAGACGGCCGGGCGGTCCCTAATTTCATCACTCAGGCTTTGAAGAACGAGCCCATCACGATGTACGGCGACGGTTCGCAGACGCGTTCTTTCTGTTTTGTCACGGATCTCATCGATGGGATTTATCGCTTGTCGCTTTCAGACTTGAATGAGCCCGTTAATATAGGTAATCCTAACGAGATCACGATCAAGGAATTGGCCTTTTCCGTCATCCGCCTGACACAGAGCAAGAGTAAATTAAAGACCAAGCCTTTACCTAAAGACGACCCGAGACAGAGAAAGCCGGATATCTCCCGCGCCAAAGAAAAATTAAAATGGCAGCCAAAGATCGATTTAGAAGACGGCCTGGTTCTGACAGTCGAGTGGTTTAAGCAGCACGTCTGATAATAGACTGCATTTTTCGATTGACCCTCAATGATCATCGATTTTCATATTCATTCCAAATATTCCTTTGACTGCTTTTTAGAACCCGCCAGTATCGTCGCCATCGCCAGGGCCAAAGGCATCGACGGCTTGGCGATTGCCGACCATGATACCATGGCCGGGGTTGCTGAATTTAAAAGACTCGCTCCAGACCTCTACATCATCGCCGGTCAGGAGATATCGACGAGAGAAGGGGATGTTCTGGGGATATTCTTAAAAGAAGAGATAAAGGCTTGCGCCGATGCCGATGAAGCTATTCGCGCCATCCGCCAACAGGGGGGGCTGGCAATTTTGGCCCATCCTTTCAAATGGCCGCATCTCAAAAGGAGTGAAGATTTCCTAAGGAAGTTCGACGCGATCGAAGTTTTCAATGCCCGTAATAATATCCCCGTGCCTTACTATGAGAACAGGCAGGCAAGGCGCGCCATGCAAAAATTCGGCTTGGCGCATGTGGCGGGAAGCGACGTGCATGAGGGTTTTGAGATGGGCCATGCGCTCACGATATTCGATTTTTCGAAAATAGAGGCGAATGACGCAAAGATTAAAAAGGCGATTTTAGAGAAACGTCTTGAGTTTAAGGGCCGGGAAGTCTCTCTGGGCCTTGAGGTCATAAGCCACTTCACAAGATTGCTCAAAACCTTTTTTAAAAAATGAATACGTTCGATAAACTAAGACTTCTTTATAAGGTCGGTTTCCAAACCGGGCAGCCGAAGATTTTTTCTTTCCATGATTGCCTGCCCGATGTTTTTTCCGGTTACATCGAGCTCCTGGTCGCCAAGCGATACAGGATCCTGGGCGCGCAGGAACTCATGGAGCGTCTTGTCGTCAATCGCAGGCCCGCCGGATCAGGAAAGCAAAAGGAGGTCGTCTTGACGTTCGACGACGGCCGCAGGAACTGCTGGACCGTGATCTTCCCGATGCTAAAAAAATATAGGATCAAGGCCCTGTTTTTTGTCATCCCCTCCAGGGTCAAAGAGAGCGACGAGTATTTTCCGAATCTTGAGGATTACTGGCAGGGCAAGGTTTCCTGGGAAAATCTTTTTTCAAGCCACCGTCGGCAACCGTATCTGACATGGAAGGAGCTCGCGGTCATGCAGGAGAGCGGGCTCGTCGATGTCTTTTCCCATAGCCTGCGCCATGAGGTCGTGCCCACAAGCTCCCGCATCATCGATTTTCAGCATCCCGGCGTCTACGAGATGCCGGTTTATTTCGATGAGTGGTTTCTGGCCGGCGCCTCCCCGTGCGATACGCTTTGGGGTGCGCCGGTATATGAGCGCGCCTGGGCGCCGTTGACCGCAAACGTCTACTGCCCCAACAGGAAAATAGATGTGTTAATGAATGATTTTGTCCGTAAATGCGGCGGCCACCTTTTTTTCAAAAACAAAGAATGGCGCCGCAGGCTTTTTGATCATTATCAGGCTAACAGAAGATCTTTTCTTCCCGGGCATTTCAAAAGGATACAGACAAAGGAGGAAGCCAGGTTTTCGATCTTTGAGTCAAAAAAAATCATTGAATCGCGCATGAAGAATCAATGCGTCTTTTTTTCGCTTCCTTTGTACCAAGGTGCGGCCGAAATGATCCCTATGCTGGAAGAGGCCGGGTACAAGGGGGTTTTTGCCGGGCCCACCGGCACAGGCATCAAAAGCGCTCCCCGTTTTTCCCAAGCCCGTAACCTCTTCTTTTTGAACAGGATCCCGAGCTTTTGGATGAAGTTTCTCTCCCTC
>JAGVGA010000055.1 GCA_020057345.1 Candidatus Omnitrophota bacterium
AGAGGGCATCTTTGACCCTTATTTAAGATCTTCGCACTACCTGTAGCGGTTGGTGATAGGCATCCGCCTGTCTTTGCCGAATGCCTTCGGAGTTATCTTGATCCCCGGAGGCGCCTGGCGCCGCTTGTATTCGTTTGAATCCACCAGGCGAACAACCGTATTTGCCACATCCGGGAGTATACCCGAACGGACCATGTCTGTCAAGCTCATGTCCTCTTCCACATACAATTTCAGCGCCTTGTCCAAAACCACATACTCCGGCAGGGAATCCGAGTCTTTCTGGTTGACCCTAAGCTCCGCTGTCGGCGCTTTTTCAAAGACCCTGGCCGGGATGACTTCGCGGCCTTCTTTTTTATTTTTAAACTCCGCAAGCTTATACACCAGCATCTTGGGCACATCCTTGATAACGCCGAAACCGCCGGCCATGTCTCCATAGAGCGTGCAATAACCGCAGGAGACCTCCGACTTATTGCCGGTGTTTAAAGCCAGATACCCAAACTTATTGGACAAGGCCATCAGGATATTGCCCCGGACCCTCGCCTGAAGATTTTCCTCGGTGACATCGGGGGCCTTGCCGGCAAAGGCCGCTTTCAAAAACTCCAGATACTTGTCGACGATCTCCTGGATGGGCACGGTCTGAAACTCGATGCCGAGATTGCGCGCCAGTCGCTGCGCGTCTTCTTTAGACTCCTGCGACGTGTAGGCGGACGGCATGGAAACACCGACGATATTTTTCGCGCCGATCGCATCGACCGCAAGCGTAGCCACCAGGGACGAATCGATGCCTCCGCTCAAACCGAGCACCGCTTTCTTGAAATTATTTTTAAAAATATAATCCTTCAAACCCAGCACGAGCGCATGGTAGACCTCTCCGGTCTCTTCTTTTGCCGCGGCAACAGAGGGCCCGGCGAGTTTGGTTTTATCTGGAGAAATACCTCCCAGAAAGATCTTGGATTTTCTTGGGCACTCTTTGAGATCCACGTCGATGACCAGAAGCTCTTCCGCGAAGGCTTTGGCGCGGGCGATGACACGGCCCTTGTCATCGATGACCAGGCTCTGGCCGTCGAAAACAAGCTCATCCTGGCCGCCCACCAGATTGACGTAAGAAATAAAAACGTTATTTTTTTTCGCCTGGGCCTTGAGGATCTTCTCGCGCATCAGGCCTTTGCCCATATGATAAGGAGAAGCATTGATATTGATGATGAGCCTTGCGCCTTTATAGGCCTGCACCCCGGCCGGACCTTCCAGATGCCAGATGTCTTCGCAGATATTGACGCCAAAGGCTGTCCTGCCTATTGCAAAAACAGGAAAGTCCTTTCCGGCCGCAAAATAGCGCTTCTCGTCAAAGACGCCGTAGTTCGGCAAATACACCTTGTGATAGACGCCACGGACCTTCGCGCGCGCGGCGACAGCGGCCGCATTATAAAGGCCCTTTTTGGCCTGGTCCGCAAAACCTACGACAGCCACGATATCCGTAGCATTCCGACAGATGCGCTCGAGCTCCTGGATATTGTCCGCAATAAAATTCGACTTGAGCAAAAGGTCTTCCGGCGGATAACCGGTCGTAATCAATTCCGGGAAAGAAACGATATCCGCGCCGAGGCCAACGGCCTTCTTCATCCAGGCGATCACCTTATCGCTGTTGCCTTTCAGGTCCCCGACAACCGGATTGATCTGCGCCAGCGCTATTCTCAGCCGTTCTTTTTTCATCGTCTTCACTTTTTATGCTTATCTTTAACGAAAGCCCGCGCCTGAAGCTTGTCCAGCCGGTCAAAATAGATATTTTTTCCTGTTGCGGACAGCGGGATACCGATCAACGGATGGACCTTGGCGATCCCCAAATTCATGGCCGCCACGCCGATCTTGTACATGATGCGGCTATCCACGCTCAGACAACTGAGCGTCTTGGCCGCAGAACCCAGGGCGATCCCCAAGTCCATGATCTTAAAAACGCAATACGGGCCCGGCAAGTTTACGCCTTTGAGCTCATCCTTATTTTTATTAAACTCCGCGCAATCCTTAAACCCGCATCCGCCGCAGTTGGCGCCCATGGCGTGCTTGCCGTCCACGCCTATCAAAACGAGGCCGTCGGAGCGGCGGATGACCTCGGCATCGCTCTTCCAATCAACCAAAATCGCCTGCGCAAAATCTTTATCGGCCTTGGCCTTTGCGCGCTCCTGGCCGATACGCAAAACTTCGTCTGCGATCTTCTCCTTGGAATCCGTGATATCTTCGAACAGAACATCGTCGACGCCGCCGCTTTTCGGGGCCGTGCGCACTGCAAGAGAAACCAGGTCTATTGCGGTTTTTATTGCATTTCTGACATCAGTCATTGATCGCCCTCAAGATGATGAGTTTATCGTTTTTTGACTCCCTTAAATAATAAGTTTATCGTTTATAGTTTATCGTACATAACCTCAATAGGAGAACTTTTACCGATTAACTATTAATAATTAACGATATACGATTAACGATAAACGCCTTTTTTCGCTATATACTCCCCTTCATGTCATAGCTCAAAATAATGGCCTCGGCCACCTGCCTCATGGACTTTCTGTTGTCCATGCTGTATTTCTGCAGAAGCCGGTACGCCTCCGCTTCGCCGAGCTTTTTCTCTTTCATCAATATGCCCTTGGCCCGCTCGATGAGCTTGCGCGTTTCAAGCTCCTCCTGAATGACCTTGGTCTTGACCATCAATTCCGTGTTCTCTATGACAAGCGCCGCCTGATGGGCAACCGCAGTCAGGACATTGATCTCGTTTTTCGTGAACTTATGCGGGGCGGACGTATAAAGGTTGATGACGCCGATCACCCGGCCCTTGACCGCGAGCGGAACGCACAAAAGCGAAGAGATCCCTTCTTTCTTGGCGATCTCCTTGTATTTATAATCCTTTTCCTGCTGCACATCATAGACGGCGATGGGCTTGTTCTCCTGGGCCGCCTTTCCGTTCACCCCTTCGCCAAGCCTGATCGGCGTCTTTTTCGTGTACGCCTCGGAGACGGTCTGCGTGGCGCGAATCACGAGTTCGTTCTTATCATTGAGCAGCATAAGCGAACAAAGCTTGGACCCCATGGCCTGCGCCGTCACCGTGACGATAAGCTTTAAGATATCTTCCAGATACAGATCTGAAGTGATCGCCTTTCCGATCTTGGATAGCGCCTCAATATGCGTTGCTGTGCTTTTAGGCATCGAAACCCTCCGCTGATGTTTATTCAAGACTTCTTTTTCCCGCAGGCCTTGACGCAGATCCCGCAGATGTACTGCCCGACGATATTCTGCCGCTGAAAATCCTTTAATTTATCAAAACACGTCTGATGCTTGAAACCCTGAGGCTCTTGTGCGATAGCGCTCACCGGACAAACCTCCAAGCACATAGTACAGCGGCCGCAGTCATCCCGAACAGGCTTGTCGACTTTCAGCGCCATATCCGTCAAAACCGTGACCATCCGGAATTGAGCGCCCAGTTTTTTTGTAACAAGAAGATTGTTGCGGCCGATCCAGCCGATCCCCGCTTGATAGCCGATCTTCTTGTGGGAGAGATGGCCTTTCTGCCCGTCCCAGTCAATGATCTGAGAAGACGGGATGGGCAATGCGAGAGAACCCTTTTTAGCGATCCAGTTGGCAACGCTGAAAGCAAGCTGGTCCAAAAACATGTTCGCTGTCTTGTAATGATGAAAATAAAGTTTGGTCGGCTGGCCTTCGATCTCGGACAAGACGAGATCCGAAAGTCCCACGCCCAGACAGACCGCTTTGTCGATCTTTCCTTTGATCTTCTCGGAAAGAAAAAAATCAGCTTTCAGGGCGGAAACATCGGCCACGCCGAAAAGCTCAGCCCCGCGGCCCGTACAGAATTTCTTTAACTCACGATACTTTTCAGTCGCTGAAAACATCCTAAAGAGGTCTCTTTAGCGGGATTTTATATCGGCGTGCTTGAAACGTCGGCGGTCCCGTTGCTTGAAGAACGAATAACGCAGCTCGTGTCTGTGAAAAATGTGCGCACGCCCGTGGCATTTGGGGTCTCCGGAACGGCTGTTATGTTAAAAGAATTCGCCTCCCCCGTCAGATTAAAAAGATACCCTTGTTTGCGGCCTGAGCCTAAAACGCTGTCCACATACTGGGGCACAACGCTTGAAAAATCGCTCATATTGGCCGGATAGGCAGCGTTGGACGACCGGTAGGTCGTGGCCGCCCATGCGACTGTCTTCAAACTCGCGATAGCCGCAGCTTCATTTCCGTTCATCCTAGCCCTCAAAAGCCCTGGGATAGAAACAGCCGCGAGTAAGACGATGATCGCGACCACGATCATGATCTCAACGAGCGTAAATCCCCTGCGACCCCTCATCCAGGCTATATTTGTCATCTTAATCTCCTCCGATTTTATAAATACATTAAACCACAAGAATAATAAAAAGACCAGAAAAAGAGAATACGCCCCTTAGATCCCATTCGCGGACTCCAGGCCTTTCTCTTTCTGCAGTTTGCCGATAGTGACCATCAAAAGAGAGATCGCCGCCGGCGTCACCCCGGAGATCCTTGCGGCCTGGCCTAAGGAAACAGGCTTAAACTTTTCCAATTTCTCGATGATCTCGCGGGACAGGCCGCGGACCTCCTGAAAATCCAGGCTTACCGGGATCCTGATCTTCTCTATTTTTCTGAAACGGGCAACCTCTTCAAGCTGCCTTGAGATAAAACCAGCGTATTTAACCTGGACCTCGATCTGGCGGCTCACGTCTTCTTTCGCAAATATTGGATTCTGGGCGACGCACTTCAAATTCCGCAACTCGCGAAAATCCAGCTGGGGCCTTTTCAGCAGGTCCTCTAAAGAAATGCGCTTTTGCACGGACGATATGCCGATCCTCGCAAGCGCGGGATTGATCTCGTCGGGTTTCAGGCTTGTCGCGCGCAAATATTTGATTCCGTCCGCTACATCTTTCCTCTTTTCCTGGAGAGCTTTGAGCTCTTCGGCTGCCACCAGCCCGAAATCAAACCCGTATTGACGCAGCCTCATGTCCGCATTGTCCTCCCTTAAGATCAGCCGATATTCCACGCGCGACGTGAACATCCTGTATGGCTCATTCGTGCCTTTGGTCACCAGGTCGTCGATAAGAACGCCGATATACGCCTCATCACGGCCCAGGATAAACGGCTTTTGGCCTTTGACGCGCAGGGCCGCATTGACGCCGGCGACCAACCCTTGCGCCGCAGCCTCTTCATAGCCTGTTGTGCCGTTGATCTGGCCGGCAAAATAAAGATTTTGAAAAACCTTTGTCTCTAAGCTCGGATAAAGCTGGGTCGGATCGGCGTAATCATATTCGATCCCATAGCCCGGCCGGATGATCACGGCATTTGTCAGGCCATCGATAGAATGCAGCATCTGAAGTTGCACATCCTCCGGCAGGCTGGTCGAGACACCATTCGGATAGACTTCCAACGTATCCAGGCCTTGCGGCTCTAAAAAGATCTGGTGCCGGCCGCGTTCGACGAAACGCACGATCTTATCTTCAATGGAGGGGCAATACCGCACGCCCGTCGCCTTGATCTTTCCGGTGTACAGCGGCGAGCGATCCAGGCCCGCACGGATGATGGCGTGGGTCCTCTCATTCGTATAGGTGATGTG
>JAGVGA010000091.1 GCA_020057345.1 Candidatus Omnitrophota bacterium
ACTATCTTACTGTAAAACAGATACTTACAACAGTGGGCAGCAACACTTTTTGACCTTTATGCCCATTGCGAGGAGCGCTTTTTGCGACGAAGCAATCTTTCGGGTCAGGATTGCTTCGTCAGTCGCTTCGCTCTTTCCTCGCAATGACGCGAATTGGGACAGCAATGGTCGCTCATAACGCATTAATCTCTTCAATAATCTGCAGATTGGTGAATCCTTCTAAGTCTATCGCTGACATCCGGCACACGGCGGTGCAGTTGCCGCAACCCGTGCAAACTCCCTGAATGACTTCAGCGACCATCCTTTTTCTCTTTGTTGCCCTGTCTTCGATCTCCTTCATCTCGATGGCGCTGAAAGGACAGGCGACAACGCAGGCGCGGCAGCCGGAGCACAGATCCCGGACCACCTTGGCGACGAGCGGCTCCCTCTCCAGCTTGTCCTGGACCATCAACCCCAACGCCTTGACAGACGCAGCCGACGCGGTTGCCACGGCGTCCGGTATATCTTTGGGCGATTGGCAGGCCCCGGTCAAAAAGATACCGCTGGTGATGGTCTCCACAGGAGCGAGCTTCGGATGCGCCTCCGTATAAAGGTTATGCTTGTCATAAGGGATATGGAGCATCTGCGCCAGCTTTGCAGCGTCTTGCTGCGCGATCAAACCTGTTGCCAGGACGACCAGATCCGCCTTAATCTCGATCTGGGCGCCGCTTAAAGTATCGGCTCCCCTGACGATGAGTTTCCCGCCTTTTTCAAAAATGCGGGAGACCCTGCCCCGTAAATACACAGCCCCGTACTCATCTTGGACCTTTCTGACAAACTCTTCGTAATTTTTCCCGGCTGCCCGGATATCGATATAAAAGACATACGCCTGAGAATTCTTATCGTGTTCTTTCAGTAAAAGAGCTTGCTTGGCCGTGTACATGCAACAGAGCCGCGAACAGTAAGGCATGCCCTTTTGCTCGTCGCGGGAGCCCACGCACGAGATAAAAACAACGTCATGCGCCTCTTTTCCGTCGGAAGGCCTGACGACCTTTCCGCCCGTCGGGCCGGAGGAATTGAGCATACGCTCAAAATGCAGCCCTGTGATCACATCCTTGAATTTACCATAGCCATACTCACCGTAAACGGAGTGGTCAAACTGGGTAAAGCCCGTGGCCACGATGATGGCCCCGAATTTTTCTTCGATGATCTCATCCTGCATCTCATAATCGATCGCGCCGAAGGGACACACCTTCTGGCAGACGCCGCACTTTTTCGAGGAAAACCAAAGACAATGTTCCCGGTCGATCACCGGGACATTGGGGACCGCCTGCGCGAACGGCACATAGATGGCCTTTCGCGTTCCGAGCTTCATATCAAACTCAGAAGGTACCTTGACCGGGCATTTCAAATAACAGGCGCCGCAACCTGTGCATTTTTTCAAATTCACGGAGCGGGCTTTTTTTCTGATCCTGACCTGAAAATCACCGACATGGCCGGTAACGCTTTCAACCTCGGAATTCGTATGGATAGTGACATATTTACTCTGCGCGACCGTCACCATCTTAGGCGTCAGGATACAGGCGGCGCAATCCAGCGTCGGAAATGTCTTGTCAAAAAGGGCCATCTTCCCGCCGATGGACGGCTCTTTCTCGACGATCACAACGGGGAATTTAGCAAAAGCGATATCGATCGCCGCCTGGATACCGGAAATCCCGCCTCCGATGATCAGGACCTTCTTTTCTATCGGGACATAAGTTTTTTCCAACGGCTTGTTGCGCGCAACCTTGGCCACGGCAAAACGCACCAGCTCGATCGCCTTGGCCGTCGCCTGCTCGACGTCTTTATGCACCCAAGAGCAGTGCTCGCGGATATTGGCGATCTCAACCAAGTAGGGATTGACCCCCGCGTCTTCCAGGCATTTCCTGAACGTCTTCTCATGCAAGCTCGGGCTGCAGGCGCAGACAACGACCCGGTCTAAGCCCTTTTCCTTGATCGCGTCCTGGATCAGGAGCTGGCCCGGCGAAGAACACATAAATTTATAAGTCGTGGCGAATGTGACCTTCGGCAGCAAGGCCGCGGCCTTTGCCACCCTTTCCACATCCACGGTCTGGGCGATATTTGTTCCGCAATGGCAGACAAAGACTCCGATTTTCATAAGCTCCCCAACAACCCTTTTTCTTTCAAAAGAGGCATAGGATCAACGATGTTCTTACCAAACCCCAGCTTCTTGGGCTCAACACCCAATGCCAGGCCCAAGAGCTGCGTGAAATAAAATATAGGCAGATTAAAATTCTTCTTATATTTCCTGTTGATCATCCCCTGCCTTAAGTCCAGGTTGGACTGGCACAAAGGACAGGCAACAACGATCGCCTGCGCTCCTTCGTCAAGCGCCATCTGTAAAATATCTCCGGAAAGCTTGAGCACGATCTCTGTCTTGTTCAACGAAAAACTCGCGCCGCAGCATTCAACCTTGTAAGGCCATGAAACAGTTTCAACGCCGACGGCCTTCATCAGATCATCGATCAGATGCGGGTCCTCTAAGTCATCCATCCCTGTGATATCCTTGGGCCGCGTAAGTAAACACCCATAATAACAGGCTACCTTTAGCCCGTTCAATCGCTTGGTTACCTTTTCTGTGAGGTTTTTTAATCCGAATTCATTGGCCAAAACATCCAGGAAATGCCTCACCTTGACTTCGCCCTTGTAGGATTCACCAACGATCTCTTCGACTTTTTTGCGGCTTTCCGCATCTGTTTGCATGTGGTGATTGGCGATCTTTAAGCGGCTGAAACAGGCGGCGCAGCAGGTAACAACCTCATAAGAATCCATGTCCCTGGCGAGG
>JAGVGA010000045.1 GCA_020057345.1 Candidatus Omnitrophota bacterium
GCATGCAGCCGCTATTATGCCTAATAAAATATTAATTCGGCTTAAAAATGACCCGGCGATGCTTCCGCTACCCGAAGCGGCGATCAAAGCCATCGTCGCCTATCTTGTGGGAGCGCGGCCAAAAGCGACCTGCGCGCCTTGTTCCTAACGAGGTCAAGGAAATGATGGGACATGACTCCCTTCACTCCACCCGGAAGTATCTTCACATCCACACCAGCCTGATGAGAAAGGTCCTTTTCGATGAAAGCCTTTGAAAGCCCTCTCGGACCACTTTTAGAAAGCTATATCTCGTATCGCACAAGCCTCGGTTACGGTGAAAAGGGTTTGAGAAGAATACTTCTTGCGTTTGATCGATACGTCCAAGGACAAAAAGCGGACCTCGGGGATTTGAACCCGTTGTTTTTTCTCGAGTTGAAAAAAAGGCTTGCGAAAAAGCACAACACCTTCAATGCCATGCTTCTTTCTGTACGAGGGTTCTTTACCTACCTGGTACGGCGTCAAATCGTCACAGAAAATCCCCTTCTCGACATCGGGTCGTATACGCCGAACGCGTTTATCCCCTTTGTATTTTCGAAGGAACAAACCGATGCGCTGCTATGCGCAGCGCAAAAGATCATCCGGAAGGAAGATCCGGACTCCTTCTTCAGGGACTTTAGCGCCTACATGGTGGTCATACTCCTGGCCCGTTGCGGCATGAGGATCAAGGAGCCCTTGCGGCTTACCCTCCTGGATTATCAAAGCACCCGGAAGACCCTGTACATCGAAAAGACCAAATTCCATAAGGATCGACTGATACCGTTGCCCGCGGCGGTGGCAAGGGAACTTGACACCTATCTTCGCGTTCGTGGCTCTTTTGTCACCGACGGTAACGCGTACCTTTTCGCCGGCAAGAACAACGGAACTCTCCATGCAAGGAATGTCTACCGGCTCTTTGATCAAAGCGTAACAGAAATCGGGATTGACGGTAAAAAGTCCATCATCGGGAACACGAGCTTCGGAAGGCCGACGCCTCACAGCCTGAGACACTCGTTCGCCATCAACACCCTGAAGGCGGTGAAAGACCGGGGCGGCTCCCCCCAGAATGCGCTTCCGGTCCTCTCGGCCTACCTGGGGCATGTCAAATATCGGTATACGGCCGTTTACCTGAAGGTGCTGGATGCCTCTCACCGCAATGCCCTGGTCGATTTTGCCATCGCCCGCCAGGAGGAGATATGAGCCTCACGCTTTGTGCCCATCAATTCTTCCAGGAATATTTACCCCGGATCAAGGGGGCGAGCGGCCGAACCATCGAGTCCTACCGGCATGCGCTTTCCTTGTTTTTGAAGTTCGCCGCGGCCCATCAGCAAAAATCCGTAAAAGAGCTTCAGATCGAAGAACTGACCTTCGAACTGATATACGGCTTCCTAAATCACCTGGAAGACGATCGGAAAAACTCGGCCCGCACCCGCAACAACCGGCTGGCGGCGCTAAAGTCGCTTGCCAGGATGATCCGGCTTCTTTATCCTGAGCATCGAAAGATCGCCGAGATGATCCTTGCCGTTCCCCAAAAGCGGTGCCGGAAACGTCTGGTGGGCTTTTTAAGCCACGATGACGTCCTCAAGGTCCTTGCCTCCGTCGATCTGAAAAAAACAGATGGCTTCCGCGACTACACGATGTTGCATCTTCTGTACGACTCGGGCGCCAGGGCAAGCGAGGTGGCGGCGCTTACGCTTTCTGATTTTGATCCCGGAAAAAGAACCCTCGCCATATTGGGCAAGGGGAACTGCTATCGCCTTGTTCTCCTTTGGCCCAAAACAACCCAGCTTCTTTCACGCTACATCGCTCGTTATCGGCCGGGCCCCCGGGTGCTTTATAAAGACGCCCTCTTTGTAAACCAGCGAAGGGAGCGGATCACCCGGCACGGAATCTATCGCATCTGCCGTGCCTACTTGAGAAAAAGTCTTGACGTAAAGCAGCTCAAATACATCAATCCGGCTCATAGCTTCAGACATTCCTGCGCGGTCAACATGCTTCTCACCGGGGCCTCGCTGACCGAGATCAAGAACCACCTGGGACACGAGAAACTTGAATCAACGATGATCTATCTTCATCTCAATCTGCAAAAGAAAAGAGAAGTCCAAAAGCGGTTCATCGAATATTCCCGGTCAAGCTTTAGCGATGATCCTGTTTTGAACCAGTTGATGGATTGGGAGAAGAAAGACGAAATACTTCGCTGGCTGGACACCCTTTGATCCGAGGGGAGACCCGAAGCCGGCAGGGCATTGGTGCCATCATCGCCCGCATATTATGTTGCGGGTTCGAACGCCATATCGGGGATGCCGGAGATAACATCTTGTTAATACAGCCAATAGCCAGTATTGCCCGAAATTGCAATTAAATATAACAAATTCAGTGAGATGGATAAACTCAACATAAGGGACGTTGTTGACAAAACATACAAAACCGGCTTTTTTCTCTCCGCAATATCTGAGCAACAGCAGATGCACAGGGCAAGATAAAACGGACAAAATTTCCAAGAAATTATCCTACACATCCAACC
>JAGVGA010000046.1 GCA_020057345.1 Candidatus Omnitrophota bacterium
AACTCGGCATCTCCGGATTTTTCGCAAAAAATTATACTTTTGATCAGCTCGTCCAGATGATCCAGGTGACGCTTCGCACGCATAAGGTCTTAAGGAATCCGGGAGAGGGAGCTGCGCAGGCGTGACCGTGCGCCCGATCTATAAGATACTCGTTCTCTTAAAGAAAGAATACCGTCTTCCGAGGATTGCCTTGGAGTTGGTAAATCCTTTTGAGATGTTGGTCGCGACGATCTTATCCGCGCAATGCACGGATGCGCGCGTTAACATCGTCACCAAAAGCCTTTTTAAGAAATACAGGACGATTGAGGATTACGCGAGGGTTGATCAGAAGAACCTCGAGCAGGCAGTACGCTCGACGGGGTTTTACCGTAACAAGGCCAAGAATATTATCGGCGCTTCAAAGAAGATCCTGGCCGAATTCCGCGGTCGCGTGCCGCAGGACATGCAGGGGCTTCTGACGTTGCCCGGCGTGGCGCGCAAAACCGCCAATGTCGTTTTGTATAATGCCTTCGGAAAAAACGAAGGCATCGCGGTCGACACGCACGTCGCCAGGGTCAGCCGGCGTTTGGGGCTCACCAAGAACAGCGACCCCGTCAAGATCGAGCAGGATCTGATGAAGATTCTGGAACAAAAAGAGTGGGGGCTTTTTAGTCTGCGCCTGATCGCGCACGGCCGCAGGACGTGCATGGCGAGGTCCCCGCAGTGTCCGGAATGTGTTTTAAAAGAGCTTTGCCCTTCAAGAAAGTTGTTTTTTCCAAGAGGTTAGCTTTATGGAGAAGAGAAAAAGGACCATCGAGAAGGTCTCGGCAGCAGAAAAAGAAAGATTCCTGCACGACCTGATGCCTTACCTGTTTTCGGGAAAGTTCATCAATGTGGCTACATGCAGCCTTGAACGCATGCCGAACGTGGCGCCCAAGCTGATCGGCAAGGTCGAGAAGAACGTCATCTATCTCATCGATTATGTGGTGGGCCGGACCTATGTGAACCTAAAGGAGAACCCGCGCGTCTCTCTCGCTTTTTTTGACGACAAGACTCTGACGGGTTATCAGTTGAACGGGACCGTCACGATACTCGAGCACGGAGAGGAATTCGATAAGCTCGCGGATGAGTTTCAGAAGATCAAGACTGATTTCACGGTCGAGCGTATTCTTCTGAATGTCCGAACCGGCGAAAAAGCGATTCCGCGGGAATTCCTGTTGCCGGAGCAGTTCGTGATTTTAAAGATCAAGGTCGTGGAGATCGTCGAGATAAGTTCCAGCGGAAGCCTGAAATCAAAGCTCGCGCTTTAGCGAGAGAAGAAACTTATGCTGACATTACTGGATAAAGACATCGGAATGTACAAAGAGCTGATCGAGTGCGCAAATGTCATCATCAATGCTTTTGACGCGAGCGGCAATGTCCTGATCTGGAACAAGGCCTCCGAGGAGATCACGGGCTATAAGAAAAAAGAGGCCATCGGCAACAAAAAGATCATGGAGCTTTTGTATCCGGACGCGGAATACCGCAGCGAAGTTTTAAAAAGCATCGGGACGGGTTTTAAAAACAATTACAAGAACGTTGAATTCATATTAAAGACCAAATACGGGGACAAGAAGTCCATCTCTTGGTCGGCGGTCCTGGTCAAAAATGCAAAAGGGGAATCGGTCGGCAGTTTCGCCGTCGGGATCGATGTGTCCATCAAGAACGTTGTCAAAGAGAGGGAGCGCGAGTCATTCCGGGCGCTTCTTAAATCCGTCCGTTTTCACGAAGATATCAAGCAGAAATACGAGGTTTTGATCCAGCAGCTCAGAGAAGAAGTAAATTCGCTGTGCAAAGACCTATCCAGGCCGCCAAAATATTAGCCCTGTTTTTTTTCCTCTTTTTTTTCCTTGTCGGGGAGCCGCTTTTTCCTCTGAAGACCTCGGCAGGGCCCCGGAGATCCGCGGGAAAGTCTGGTACAATGCCGGTTTCTACAAGTCGATCAACTGGAGCGCCCTGCGGGGTAAAGTCGTTTTGCTTTTTTTCTGGACCATGGACGATGCCCACTGCGCGCAGGCGGCCGCTTCTTTAAACGATTGGTATACGCAAGACAGAAGCAAGGCCTTTGAGATCATCGGCATTCACTCGGCGGAGTGGGATTTCGCCTTCTCCCAGAGCGCATTGTTTAAAAAGATAGAGTCTTTAAAGATCAAATTCCCGGTCATCGCGGATGCGGATCCGTCTGTTCGCATGGCCTATGATGTGGCGGGCTGGCCGGCTTTTTGTTTGGTGGACCGCAAGGGTTTTATTCGGGCGCGCTATTACGGCCTTTTTTCTTATGCGGAGGTTAAGGCGGCGCTTGATGCGTTGTTGGAAGAAGGAGCTTGAGCATGAAAAAGAATTTTCATCAGAGGGCTGCTGTAAAACTGAAATTTCTGGGGGCGGCCAGGACGGTCACGGGGTCGAGCCATCTCTTGACCACGCCTAAATCCAGGATCTTGATCGACGCAGGTATTTTCTACGGCCACCGCTCGGAGTTTTACGAGGTGAACACCACGTTTGCCTATCAGCCGCAGCGCATCGACGCGCTTGTCTTATCGCACGCCCATATTGATCATTGCGGGAATATTCCGACGTTGATCAAGCGCGGGCTGCGTTGTAAGATCTACGCGACGTCCGCAACGCGCGATCTATGCAAATTGATGCTCGCGGATTCCGGCAAGGTCCAGGAAGAAGACTTCAAGTATTTGAGAAAGATCACATTCAGGGGCCGGGGCCGCAGGAGGCAGGAGCCTCCGAAGATCGGTGGGCCCCTTTACACGCAGAACGATGGGATCCGTTCCATTTCCAGGTTCAGGCCGCTCCATTATGGCCAGCGGTTCAAGATCACCAATGACGTGACGCTCACGTTTTTAGACGCAGGGCATATCCTGGGCTCAAGCGTCGTGGTATTGGATGTGCGCCTGCCGCGCAAGAACTTGCGCCTGGGTTACGCGGTGGACTTAGGGAGGGAGAACCTGCCCATGCTCAATGATCCGACGGTGTTGCGCGACCTTGATTATCTGATGATCGAGGCGACCTACGGCGGCCGGCTGCACGCCCCTATCGGCGAGGCGAAAGAGAAATTGAGGGAGGCGATTAACAGGACGGTCGCCAGAAAAGGAAAGATCATCATCCCTTCTTTTGCGCTGGAACGCACGCAGGAGGTTATTTATTTCATCAGCGAACTTTTGAGAGAAGGCGCCATCCCGCCGATCCCTATTTATGTGGACAGCCCATTGGCTACAAAGATCACGGAGGTCTTCCGTAATAATATCCATTACATGGACAGCGAGGCCAAAGACATGATCCGCAAGGGTTCCAGCCCGTTCGATTTCTTAAATCTCCATTACACCAAGACCCAGGACGAGTCCAAGGCGCTCAATAACGATAAACGGCCGATGATCATCCTGGCGGGCTCAGGCATGTGCGAAGCCGGCCGCGTCCTTCACCACTTAAAAAACAATATCACCGAGTCGCGCAATACCGTCCTTATCGTCGGATACATGGCCAAAGACACATTGGGGAAAAAGATCGTCGACAAGGAAAGGATCGTGCGCATTTACGGCATCGAATATGAGCTGAACGCCGAGGTGGTCGTCATCAACGCGCTGTCCGGGCACGCGGACAAAGACGACCTGATGCGCTATGTCGTCGCCTCGGCACCCGCCAAACAGGTCTTCTTGGTCCACGGGGATGAGGACCAGACGAGAAGCCTGTATGACACCCTTTTGGGGCTGGGATTGAACCCTTATATGCCGGAGAAGAACGAGGAGGTCCTACTTTATGAAGAATAAGAGGGGGGTAAACTTTTTGGCCCTTTTTTCGTCTAAATAAACGAAAGGCCAAAAAGGAGGGTGTCATGGATAAGAAGGTGGGCAAGGGAGTGAAAAAAGTTCTTCTGGGAGCCGTGATTTCTGTTTTTCTGATGGTCTGCGCCAGGGGTGTTTTTGCCGAAGGAGAGAGAGGCCACGCAGACGCAAAAGCGCCGGGCCGTGACAAGGGCGGATTCTCTGAGCGCAAGACAGAATTGCTTAAATTGAAGCAGGAGAACCCTGAGAAATTCAAAGAAGCGATGCAGGAAAAGAGGGCTTCCATAAAAGAGCGGCTGAAGCATTTGAAGGAAACAGACCCCGAGCGCTATCAGGCATTGACGCAGAGGATCAGAGAAAAAAAGCTGGATCGCCTCCAGAAGCTAAGAAAAGAGAACCCTGAGGAGTTCAAGCGGTTGGTCGAAGCCCGTAAGGAAAAATTCCAGGAGCGGCTTAAGGTTTTGAAGGAAAAAGATCCTAAAGAATATCAGAAGATCATGGCGCTCAAGCAGGAGCTCCCCAAGCTTAAAGAGATGCGTAGGAATAATCCGGAGGAGTTCAAGGCTTATCTGGAAAAACATCCGAAGCTTAAGGAACACCTGGAGCGCAGAATGCACCAGGGTCCGTCGAAGGAAAGGGGTCGTGGGAACGGCGAGCGATGATCTCTCAGGTAGAAGCGCAAAAGACATCAGAGTGCGTCAGGCGGCTGAAAATGGGAGAGCGCGCCGCTTTTGACGAGATAGTGGCGATTTATAAGAAAAGGGCGTTTTCCTGTGTTTATGGCGTTGTCGGCAATGTGGAAGATACCAAGGACATCGTGCAGGAGGGATTTTTAAAGGTGTATGCGCACATCGCCGGGTTTCGCGACGAATCAAAATTTTTTACGTGGTTTTACCGCATCCTGATCAATCTGGCGCGCGATTTTTTGAGGAAGAAGGTGCGCGCCAATAAGACGTTTGTCGCTCCTTTTGAATCGGACGATGGAGAGGCGCGGCCTCTTGAGGTCGCGGATGAGTCTTTGAGTCCTGAGCGGCTGGTTTTGGGCAAGGAATTGGAATCACAGCTCGATGAAGCGGTGAGTGCATTGCCCGGGAATCAGAAGCTCGCGTTTTGCATGAAATACCGGGAGGGCTACAAGGTCAAGGAGATAGCTGAAGTCTTAAGATGCCGCCCGTCTACGGTCAAGGTCCATTTATTCAGGGCGTGCGCAGCGGTCCACCAGAGATTGGAACCGTATCTGAAAAAATAAACGGAGCCCATATGTTGAAATGTTTTTTTACTCAAAGGAAGATCGTCGATTACCTGGAGGACGCTTTGTCGTCTTCGGATAAAACCGGTTTTGAAGCGCACATGAACACATGCGCTGCCTGCCGAAAAGTATTAAACAAGGTCACGCGGGTAATCCGGATCGCAGGAGCGAAAAGGAGCCCTCAGTTGAGCGAGGAATATTGGAAAAAGTTCGACACGGATCTGAATACGCGCTTAGATGAGCGGCTGGCTGTTGATTTTAGGCGTGCGTCCAGGCCTGTCCTTGATCCGTTCGTCCTCTTGCGGCATCCGGCGTGGGTCGCCGTGTCTTTGGCCGTGATCGTCTTGGCGGTTGGGCTCAAAGTCCTTCCGTATGCGCGTCGGAACGCACTCGCGCAGCAGGAAGAGGCGAGCCTTATCAGCGATGTCGATCTTTTGGATGAGATCGGGCAAGCCAATGGCGCAAGCTCAGGCCAGGACGAGAATGTGGAAAGCGAGCTGGAGCTGTTGTATTCTCTTGATTTAGAACAGGTGAACTAATTTGCAAAAGTTTTTCAAGCGCCTCCCATCAGTACTCCTCATCTTTTTTCTAGTTTTTGCCTTCCTCGCCTATTCTCTGAAGGACAAGATCGTCCTCTACGCTATTCAGAAGATCGCGCAGTCGATGTTGCCGGGCCTGGAGGTTCGGATCGACGGGATAACCGTTTCCTCGAATTTTTTCGGCGTCAGGCAATTTGATTTAAGAGAAACCCGCAAGACATTCTCCGGAACCGCAGTAAAAGAGGCCAGGGCGTCGGCAAAGTTCTCGATATTAAAACTTCGTAGAGATCAGATCCTGGGCATCGCTCAGTCGCATATTTCTGCCAAAGAAGTCAATTTCAGCGGGTTTGTCTTTGATGCTTTTTTACTAAACTGCACAAGAAATCCTTCGGGTTTATGGCTGGATGCATTCTTGCGTTTATCAGCCTTGTCCCAGGGAGATAAGCAGATCAAGGATGTCCGGGCGACCTTAAAGATCTTTCCTGGTGCTGTTATTTGTGACAGGTTGGAGATGCTGGTTCTTGGTGGAAAGATATCAGGGAGAGGAAGGATCGTTTTTTCGCAACACTCCTGGCAACTGGAACTTACGCTCCAGTTGCAAGGGATCCGTATGGAAGATTTGATGAAAATCCTTGCAATGGAAAAGCGGGTTGAGGCGAGCGGGCTTTACGATGGCTCCCTTTCCATCGTTTTGCAGGATAGCCGGATAAAGGACCTGAGCGGCGAGCTCGTTTCGAAGTCAGGGGGGAAGTTTTTGATTACGGATCCGTCTCTCTTAGCAGGCGACCTGGGAGGGCAGGGGTCAGTGAATATTGTGGTTGAAAATTTGACGAATTACTATTATGATATAGGGAACGTCAAAATCCGTAACGAAGCGCAGAATATAAAGATAGGTATCTTACTGAGTGGCCAGGCAGGGGCAAGGAGCCTGGATGTTTTTTGGCACAGCCAACAACAATAGAAAAGGCGGTTTTATGGAGAAGAAAGTCTTAACGAATGGCCTAAAGATGGCCTTGTCCTTATTTTTTGTTTTAGGGTGCGCACGGGTGAGCCTTGAATCCAAGAAGCCGATCAAGCTCGATGTCACTATGCGCGTGGATATTTACCAGCATGTGACCCAGGATGTCCAGGCGATCGAGGATATGATCTCTTCTCCCAAGAAGACGAGCATGTTCTTTTGGGGGATCCAGGAAGCATACGCCCAGGAAGGATTTCCGGCTAATGTGAGCCAGGCGATCGAGCAGAGGAAATCCCGCAGGGAAGAGCTGGTTTCATTGTTGTCGCAGGGCGTGATCGGCGAAAATGCGGCGGGCTTCGTTGAAGTCAAGGACGCCTCTCGGGCGGATTCGGCCGCAAGCCTTGTGTCTGCGGAAAACAGCGATCGCCAGACGATTTATGCGTATGTGGCCGAGAAGAACGGCGCTACTGTTGCAGAGACGGGAAAGATATTTGCCAAACGCATCCGGGCCGATGCGCCGGCAGGCACGCCGATCCAGTCTGAGGATGGAAGCTGGACAAAAAAGTAGAAAAGAGAAAAAAGGATCTGGAGCGGTCCGTCTCCAAGAAGGTCGGCCGGGCGATCGCGGATTATAAGATGATCCAGGACGGCGACCGGATCCTCGTCGCTGTTTCAGGCGGGAAAGACAGCCTGACCTTATTGAAACTTTTAAGTGACCGCAGGGCCTTTGTGCCTATCGATTACGAGGTGTTGGCGGTTCATATCGACCTTGATATCAGTGTGTCAACAAAGAGCGGCTTAGGGATTTTTTGAAAGAAAAGGGATATCCTTTTGAAATCAAAAAACTCGATATCCTGAAAGGGAAATCTCGCAAAGACATCACCTGTTTCTGGTGTTCCTGGAACAGGCGCAAGGCGTTGTTCGAATTTGCCCAGGAGCATAAATGTGCCAAGATCGCCCTGGGCCATCATAAAGATGATATTGTGCAGACGATCCTGATGAATCTTCTGTTTGAGGGCGAGATCAGCGCCATGGCGCCTAACCAGGAGATGTTTGGAGGAAAACTTTCTTTGATCAGGCCGTTGGCTTACGTGGAAGAGAGAGAGATCGAGGAGTTAGCGCGCCTCTCTGATTTTCCTGTGCCGCACTGCGCCTGTCCGAACGCAAAGACATCCAAGCGCACGGCAGTGAAAGATTTTATCAATGGTCTGGAGGCGGTCTGTCCGCCGGTCAAGACGAATATTTTTAAAAGTGTCCAGCGAATCAAGAAAGACTACCTTTTATAGGTCACCCTAGCTAGCCCATGGCATTGAGAAGCCGGAAAAATAGGAATCTGTTTATTTTAAAGCTCTCCCTGTCGGCGCTCTTTTTTCTCGCCGTGACCTTAAGCTTTTTCTTTTTGCCTTATTATCAGTCCGAACGCCGGCTCGCCTGGTCTTTTGTCTGGGAAATAAAACACGATATTGCGCCGATCGTCGCGACGCTCCAGTTCATCTCCGCATTCTTCCTCGTTTTTTTCTTCATCTATCTTTTCCGTCTACAGAAGCGGCTCCATCACGAAAAAGAAGATCTGGCCGCCGCCATCACGAACCTCGAGGTCGGGTTTTACAAGGAGGTCCCGGGTGAAAAAGGGTACTTTGTCGAGGCCAATGACGGTTTTTTGAAGATTCTCGAATGCACCGAGGAAGAATTCTTTAAGCTCAAGCCTCTGGACATATTCGCGGACCCCGCGGAATACCTGAAATTCAAGGAGCTCCTGGCGCTCAGGGGGTCTCTTATCAAAGAACTGCGTTTTAAGAAAAAGGACGGTCAATCTATCTGGGTCATGGTGTCGGGGAAGGCCATCAAAGGCGACCGTAACGAGCTCCAGTTTTTTGAGTATTTGGTTATGGATGTCAGCGAGCGCAAGTGGATGGAAGAGGAGATGTGCTCGGCGTATTTGAGGTTCGAGTCCGTCATCCAGAATACGCCCAATATCGCGATCCAGGGGTACGGCCTGGACGGGACGATCCTGGAGTGGAACCATGCGTCCGAAGTCCTCTACGGATATTCCAAGCATGAGGTGGTCGGCCGTAAAGGCCTGAACCTTATTTTAAATGCGGAGCTTGAGGCCGAATTCAACGAGGTCTTTGAGCAGATCAAGAATACGGGCCGGCCTTCGGCGCCGCGCGAATGGCGCGTGCGTCATAAGACAGGTAAGGAACTGACCGTCTATTCGTCGATGTTCCCCATTGTGCAGAACGGCAAGGTCATCGAGATCTACTGCATGGATGTTGATGTGACGGACAGGGTGGAAAGCGAAAAGAGCTTAAATGAGATCAAGGATAAGCTGGAAAGCCTCGCCTTAAAAGACGGGCTGACCGAGATCTATAACTTCCGTTATTTCCGGGAACGTCTGGCCTCCGAATTCGAACGCGCGAAAAGGACGCTGTCGCCTATTTCCATCATGATGATCGACCTGGATTATTTTAAATCTATCAACGACAGTCACGGCCATCAGTTCGGCGATAAGATCTTAAAACAGGTGGCCAGGATCTTAAAGACGGAGCTCAGGACCAACGATGTCGTCGCGCGCTGGGGCGGGGAAGAGTTCGCCGTTATTTTGCCTGACACGAACCGCACTGATGCCTTGGGCGTGGGCAATAAAATATTAGACATTTTCCGCACGCGGAATTTCGGCGATGCGAGCAACATCATCAAGCTCAAGTGCAGTCTTGGCGTGGTTAGCTATCCGGAAGACCCTCTTTTTTCCGTTGAGGAGATCATCGATGCGGGCGAAGAGAGTATTTACAAAGTCAAGGAGAGGGGCGGAGACGGCGTGGCCCTTTATGGCCATGATATCGGCGAAAAGGCGCTTACCCAGTATTCGGAGGACGACCGCAAGCGTTACATCGATTCGGTCAAGCAGAAGCTTTCTTTTTACGCGGTGCGCAGCGAGCGCAGCATCTTGGAGGCGGTTTATTCCCTGGCTAAAAGTATCGAACTCAGGGATCGTCGCACGCGCGAGCATTGCGACAGGATGGTCGAATACGCCGAAAAGATGGCGCGGCGCCTGGAGATGAACGAACAGGAAGTGGATAATGTGCGGCGCGCGGCCATGCTGCACGATATCGAAAAGCTTGGCATCTCGGATGCGATCTTACTCAAGCCCGGCAGGCTCACGCCCGAAGAATACGAGAACGTCAAGCGTCATCCGGTCATCGGCGCGGATATTGTTTCCGTTGCTGGATTTTTGAAAGATATCGTGCCCTTGATTTTGGGCCATCATGAGCGTTTTGACGGTACAGGCTACCCGCGGGGCTTAAAGGGCGAAGAGATCCCGTTGGGTGCTCGAGTGCTCGCAGTTGTCGATGTTTATGAGGCCTTGACCTCGGACAGGCCTTATCATAAAGCTATTTCCAAAGAAGACGCCATTAAAATCGTCAAGGAGGGCGCTGGCACGCAGTTCGACGCCAGGATCGTCAATGTCTTCCTTGAAGTCGTCGGCTGATAGGATAAGCGATGAGGACGCATTTGCCTAAGTACGAGTTAGACAAAGACGGCGCGTTTGTTATTCACGACTACAATCTCAACCGGCCGTGGGCGAGTTTCTTCCCGGGGATCGCTGGGTTGTGGGGCATACCCTTATGGGCTTTTATTGTGAACCGCGGCCAGTGCATCGCCTCGGCCGGTATCCGCTCCAAGGATGAAGCGATTCTTGAATTCCTTCCGGCGAATAAAGCCTATCAGTTCACCCCGACGCAGGGGTTCCGCACGTTCATCAAAATAAAAAATAAAAAACGGAATATTTTCTACGAACCCTTCGGCGCGATCCGCGCTATTCCCGATAAAAAAATCCATAATCAGCTGATCGTGCGGCCGTTCGACTTAAAGATCGTCGAGACCAACGAAACGCTCGGCTTAAAGACGCAAGTCACGTATTTTTCCGTTCCGGGAGAGCCTTTCGCCGCGCTCGCGCGCACGCTCGTCATCGAGAATATTGCAAAGAAGGACCTTGAGATCGAATTCCTTGACGGAGCAAGCGTCGTTGTCCCTTACGGCGTGAACAACTTTTTTTTGAAAGAGATGGGCCGCACGATCGAGGCGTGGATGG
>JAGVGA010000023.1 GCA_020057345.1 Candidatus Omnitrophota bacterium
GGATATCGAAGTGGAGATCCCGGCTGAATCCAGGCTCGATCTGAATATGTTGAGCAAAGAGGAGCTTGATCAGCGGTTGCCGGGGATCTACAGCAAGGCCGAAGAGATCCTTGAGGCCAGGCCTCTTTTAGGGGACGGCTTATTTTCTTTCTGCCCCCTGGTCGCAAAAGTATTTCTTGAGTTACCCAAGCCTGATTTTAACGATAAGCTGAGCGATTTAGAAAGGGTTTACAGGGGTATTGAGAGCAAGCTTGGCGAAAGGCCGATTGCGACAGGCCTCGCGAATATCCGCAGGCTCGGCCCTCAGCTTCGCTCAAGCAACTGGAAAATGACTGTCGGCTTGAGCCAGAAAGGCCCGACTGCAGAGGTGGTTTCATTTGAGCCGCAGGACCGCTCGAATAAGAATTTCGGCCTGGCTTTTGATATCGGCACGACCACGATCTCCGGCCAGATTGTCGATCTGAATACCAAGAAGATCTTGGGCACTAAGGCCACCTACAACAGGCAGGCGACTTTTGGGTCGGATGTCATCTCCAGGATTATTTATGCGCAGGCCGAAGATGGCTTAGAGAAACTCCATCACGCCGTTGTGGATACGATGAACGAGATCATCGAAAATTTCATCGAGGAGCATAAGGTTGACTTGAATGACGTGACATGCGTTTCGGTTGCGGGGAACACCACCATGATCCATCTGCTTCTGCGCGTGGACCCGACGCACATCCGTCAGGAGCCCTATGTGCCGGTGGCAAATTTTATTCCGGTCTTAAAGGCGTCCGAAGCAGGCTTGAAAATCAACCCGCGCGGCCTTCTTTTTTGCGTGCCGGGGGTTTCCAGCTATGTGGGCGGAGATACCACCGCCGGCACGCTTGCCTGCGCTATGCATCGCTCCAAAGAACTGAACCTCTTGATAGATATCGGAACGAACGGCGAGATCGTCCTTGGAAATGCTGAATGGCTGATCAGTTGCGCGGCATCCGCAGGTCCTGCGTTCGAGGGGAGCGGCATGAGCGCAGGCTTACGGGCAACGCGCGGCGCGATCCAGTCGGTCAAAATAAATCCAAAAACTTTTGAAACCCAGGTCGAGACGATTGGCAAAGACAAGCCGCGCGGTATCTGCGGGTCCGGCTATATCGATATCGTCTGCCAGCTGCTTAAAAGCGGAGCGCTGGATAAGAACGGCAAGCTGAACCGAACCACCAGGAACAAACATTTAAGAGAGGGTGAGGACGGATTTGAATTTATCGTTGTGCAAGCGGCCGATACGGGCATAGAGAATGACATCGTGGTGACGGATGCGGACCTGGATAATCTTAAACGCGCCAAAGCCGCTATCTATGCCGGTATTGCGATCTTGGTCAGGCACATGGGGTTGAATTTCAACGATATCAAGAAGATCTTTGTCGCCGGAGGCTTCGGCACGGCTTTGAATATTGAAAGCGCCGTCCAGATCGGGCTTTTGCCTGATCTGCCGCGCGAGAAATACGTTTTTGTCGGGAACAGTTCTTTAGCCGGGGCCAGGCAGATCTTGTTATCTTGCGAAGCGTCGCATGCGGCAGATGAGATCGCCAGGGACATCACTTATTTTGAGCTGTCCACGGACCCGCAGTACATGGATGAATACATGGCCGCTCTTTTTTTCCCGCATACGGATATGAGCCGATTCCCGAGCGTGCTCCATGGGTGACGTGATCGTGATTGCCGGAAAAGGAGGCACAGGCAAGACGACCATCTCCGCTCTTTTGACACAGATGCTGGGCCGCCGTGAGGCCGGATCGGTTTTGGCTGTTGACGCAGACCCGAACAGCAACCTGCCTGATGCGTTGGGACTGGGTAAGGTTAACACGATCGCGGACCTGATCGAGGAGGTCGTCAAAACACCCGGCGTCGTGCCGCAGTCCATGGGAAAAGACGCCTATTTCGAGTATAAGATCAATGAGGACATAACGGAAGCGAGTGGCTATGACCTTTTGGTCATGGGCAGGCCGGAAGGCCCGGGCTGCTACTGTTATATAAACAATGTGCTGCGCAACTGCATGGCCAAGCTCATCAAGGATTACAGTTTTGTCGTGATCGACAACGAGGCGGGCATGGAGCATTTTTCAAGGAAGACCACGCGTTCTTGTTCGGAGCTCATCGTTGTCTGCGACGAGACCAAGGTGGGCGTCAAGTCCGCCGAGCGCATCTTTCAGCTGATCGATGAGATCGGGATCGACGCGAAAAGGAAATTTTTAGTGGTGAACCGGGTCACGGGAAAAGAGGATCTGGGCGGCCTGGATAAGATGTTCGGTGCCGAAAATATTTTTAAGATCCCCTTTGAAGAGGATATCCTTACCTTATCGGTAAAGGGAAAATCGGTTGGCGATCTTAAGAAAAATTCAGCTGTTCTTGCAGCAGTCGAATTTTTAGGAGAAGCGATATGGCCGAAGAATTGAAGTGCATAGAAAAATGGAGTTTTCGCATCCGCGAGCTTCAAATAGGCGCTGGCAAAGAGGAGGGCGGCACCCGGGAAATCACATTTAAGGTCGGTCACCAGGCCACGCTGCCTTATCTGTTCAAGGAAGGGGAGATACCGCACAGGCCGATCATCGCCGCGGAAGTTTTTGATTCGTCGGTGGACGATTGGCCTCAGAGTCTATCGGAGGAGATTGGAAGTGTTTTAAAAGAGCCCGTGGATTGGGCAGTCAAGATGGTCGAGGAATTGGGCGCTGACACTGTTTGCCTGAAATTGCAGGGCATTCACCCTGATTTTGGGAACAGGCCCGCGAAAGATGCAGTGGCGCTGGTCAGGTCTGTTTTGAAGAAGATCAAAACACCGCCGATCATCCTGGGCTGCGGGGATCAGGATAAAGACAACGAAATCTTGCCGCTGCTTTCGGAGGCGACAAAAGGAGAGCGCTTGTTGTTTGGAGACGTGGTCCAGGATAATTATAAGACGGTGACAGCGTCATGCATCGCGGACGGCCACAACATCATCACTGAATCGCCGATCGACGTGAATATCGCCAAACAGCTGAATATCCTTGTTTCGGATCTGGGCATGCCCTTAGACAGGATCGTGATCAATCCGACGATCGGCGCCTTGGGTTACGGGCTCGAATACGCCTATTCTATTATGGAAAGGGCGCGGCTTGCGTCTTTGGCAGGGGACAAGATGCTCGCTATGCCGTTCATCTGTTTTGTGGGGCAGGAATCCTGGCGCGCCAAAGAGGCTAAGGCCTCGGAATCAGATTTCCCTTCAGGCGGAGACAGCCGCGAACGCGGCATCACGTGGGAAGTGGTGACAGCCATGGCCATGATACACGCCGGCGCGGATATCCTGACTATGCGCCATCCGAAAGCCATCAAGATCGTCAAGGCGGCGATAGACGATCTAATGAAAAAGTGAGGTGTTATGTTTGTTATAAGTGAAATGATCAATGGTATGTATCAGAAGGTCGCCAGGGCGATCCAGGCTAAAGACGCGCAGGTCATCCAGGCGCTGGCAAAAGAGCAGGTGGATGCAGGCGCAGATGCCCTGGATGTCAACTGTGGCCCGGCGTCGCGCGAGCCGGTAAAAGATATGTGTTGGCTGGTGGAGACCATCCAGTCCGTTGTGTCCGTACCTTTAAGTTTAGACAGCACCAAGCTCGAGGTGATTGAAGAGGGGTTAAAAACAGCGAAAAATAGAACGATCATCAACTCCTCTTCCGCCGATATCGAAAGGCTTCAAAAATACATCGCGATTGCCAAGAAATACAATTCTTCGCTGATAGCGCTGACGATGGATAAAAAGGGTGTCCCTCAGGATAAAGACAGGCGGTTGGAACTGGCGGCCCAGATCTTGGCATGCGCCCAGGAGAATGATTTTCCGACGGACGAGATATATCTTGATCCCATCGTTCTTCCTGTCAATGTCGCCCAGAAGCAGCTTTCTGACACTCTTGAGGCCATCAGGGATTTTAAGATGCTCGCGTCACCTGCGCCCAAGACTGTCGTCGGCTTGAGCAACGTTTCCCAGGGCTCAACACAAAGGAGCCTTATCAACAGGACATTTTTGATCATGGCGCAGGCCCATGGCCTGGACGCGGCGATCCTGGACCCTTTGGATAAAGACCTGATGGACGTCCTGATCACATCCGAGCTTATTCTGGACCGCAATATCTATTGCGATTCGTTTATCGATGCGTATAAAAAGAGCAAGAGCAGATAGTTTTTTAAGATTTAACGTTTTTGATTGATTTCTGGCGGAGTAGCTCAGCCCGATAGAGCACGCGGTTCATACCCGCTTGGTCGGTGGTTTAAATCCACTCTCCGCCACCAAAATATGGTCTACAAGTTCATCACGCGTTCCAAAGGGGTCGTGATCTTTGCGATCTCGCTCATCGCCTTCGGCAGCTTCGGCACTTTTCTTCTGATCCTGTCCATGGCGCTTATCTCCTTAAAGAGCATTCCGGAAGTGGGCGCGGCCATGCCGCAGGATATACTCTCCACGCCGCTTTTTTGGATCTCTTCTGGTTTAAACCTATTTATTTTTTCGTCCTGGGTCATCTGCGGCGTCGGCGCCCTGCATTTGAAAGATTGGGCGCGGCAGTATCTGCGCATCGTCATGGCCGTCCACGTCATCAACATGCTTTTTAACATTTTCCTGAATATCTCCATGGCCCAGGAGATGCTTTCCAAGATCCCTGTCGCGTTTCTTTCCGCCGGTATCGTAATCTCATTTTCATATTATCTGGGCGTCATCTACTTTTTCTCCCATCCGAATATCGTCCGGCAGTTCAGGTTTAAAAGCCGCGAATATTAGCCGGACAAATCAATAAGTCAATGAACGTATCCATGCTTGATCAAATCAGAAGGACCATTCAACGCTATCGAATGTTCGAGCCCGGCGACAGGGTGGTAGTGGCTGTCTCCGGAGGCCCGGATTCCGTCTGCTTACTTTCGGCGCTCAGCCGGTTGAACGCGCGGTTATGCCTGAAGATCGTTGTCGCCCACCTTGACCACGGTTTAAGAAAGGGCTCTGCAGAAGATCTTGCGTTCGTCAAAAAAATGTCCGAGTCGTCGGGTTTTCCTTTTTATTCCAAGACCATTGTTTTAAATAAGACTAAACTGCAGGCATCTCTCGAAGATTTTTTAAGGAAAAAGCGCTACGAATTCCTTTTGGGTGTGTGCAAAAAAACAGGCAGCGCCAAGCTCGCGCTTGGCCACACCAAGGACGATCAGGCAGAGACAGTGCTGATGAGGGTAATCAGAGGGAGCGGGCTTTACGGTCTATCCGCGATCCTGCCCAAACGGCAGGTCAAGCCTGGTGAAGTCGTCAGGCCTTTGATCGAAGTTTCCAGAGATGATGTCATGGATTTCTTAAAAAAGAACGGTATCCGTTTTCGCGTCGATGCGACGAACAAAGAGGAAAGGTTTTTGCGCAACAAGATCAGAAGCAGGCTTCTGCCGTTGCTTGAAAAAGAATACAATCCTAATATCAAGGAGACGCTTTCCCGCCTGGCTCTGGCCGTAGGCGCGGATTATGAATTGCTTCAGTCTCAGGCGCTCAATTTTTTTAACAAATACACCCGAAGATCAGGGAGGCGGGTCTCTGTGAGCGCAGAGTCTTTAAAGAGGCTTGATATCTCTTTAAGAAGGCTGGTCTTGCGCAATATTCTTGGAGAGATCCAAGGCGACCTAAAGAAACTCGGCTTTGAGCACTGGGAGGAGATAGATGACCTTCTGTTTTCAAGGCCTGTTTGCTCCGAGGTCCATTTGCCGAACGGCGTTATCGTCTCTAAGACCGGAAAATCCCTGGATATTTTCAAAAGATAACTTGCTTTTGAGTCGAGTTCGGCTATAATAATAACTCTATGAAAAAGTCAGACCGCAATAAGCTAAAACCCTCGTCGCCGCAAGGCCTTAGGAAAACAAATTATCCTTTTTTTGCGTGGCTTATGTTCATCATGGCCACGTTCTATCTGATGGGGATTTTTCAGAACAGCGCCGCTGCCAAGAAAGAACTTACCTATAGTGAATTCTACAGGGTCTTAAAAGAAGATCCTTCCCGTATCCGTTCGGTCTCAATGGTCGAAGATACCCTGCAGGGAGATCTTGCCAACGGGACTCACTTTTATGTCAACATCCCGGCTGACGACAAGGAATTGCTGTCGTTGCTGAGGACGAATGCGCCTGATTTTGTCGTTAAACCCGGCAAGACCCTTTGGACCAACCTTTTGTTTTCTTTAGGCCCGGTTATCCTGTTCATCGGCTTCCTTTGGTATTTCAGCTACAGGGGTGCTGAGGTCGGCAACCGCATCTGGTCTTTTGGAAAGGTCAAGGTCCGCCTGGGGTCTGATTCTAAAGAGAAGATCACCTTTGCGGATGTTGCCGGCGTGGATGAGGCCAAGGAAGAGCTTCAGGAAGTCATAGAATTCTTAAAAGACCCAAAAAAATTCCAGCGTCTCGGCGGAAAGATCCCTAAGGGCGTGCTTTTGGTCGGGCCTCCCGGCTGCGGTAAGACTCTTATCGCTAAAGCGGTTGCCGGTGAAGCGAATGTTCCGTTTTTTAATATCAGCGGTTCGGATTTTGTTGAGATGTTTGTCGGCGTGGGCGCTTCGCGCGTGCGCGACCTGTTCGAGCAGGGGCGCAAAGCGTCCAAGACGTTCGGCAAGGGGAGCATCATCTTTATCGATGAGATCGATGCGGTTGGCCGCCTGAGATTTTCCGGCATCGGCGGTGGACATGACGAGAGGGAGCAGACCTTAAATCAGCTTTTGGTGGAGATGGACGGGTTTGACCCGCAGGAGGGGATCATTCTTATCGCTGCGACAAACAGGCCGGACACGCTTGATCCGGCCTTGCTTCGGCCCGGCCGTTTTGACAGGCATGTGGTCATAGACAGGCCTGATATCAAGGGCCGGGATGCGATTTTAAAAGTTCATGCCAAAAAGATCAAGCTCTCCGATGACGTCAACCTGCAGGATATTGCGCGTTTGACTCCGGGTTTTTCAGGTGCTGACCTTGCGAATCTGTGCAACGAAGCGGCATTGTTGGCAGCGCGGTACAATAAAGATTCTGTCGCCAAAGTAGAGATGGAGGCGGCCATCGAGCGCGTGATGGCAGGCCCGGAGCGCAAAAGCCGCGTTATCAGCGAAAAGGAAAAAGAGATCGTTTCTTTCCATGAGGCCGGACATTCTTTGGTTTCCCTACTTGTGCCTGGCGTGGACCCACTGCATAAGGTTTCTATCATCCCGCGGGGCGTTGCGGCCTTGGGCTACACGCTTCAATTGCCGCTCCAGGACCGCTACATCATGCAAAAAAGCGAACTCCTGGCACGAGTCACCGTCCTTCTGGGCGGAAGGGCGGCTGAGAGCCTTAATTTCAATGATATCTCCACGGGTTCTGAGAACGACCTTGAGGTCGCGACCCTGTTGGCGCGGCGTATGGTGTGCGAGTTCGGCATGTCCGAGAAGATAGGTAATCTGACTCTCGGTCGCAGGGAAGGACTCATCTTTTTAGGAAAGAATCTCGCCGAAGAGCGCAACTACAGCGAGGAGACGGCGCGTACGATCGACAGCGAGATCAAATCCATCATCGACTCGTGTTATGTAAGAGCGCGCGGTTTACTCGAGCAGAATACCGATAAGCTTGTCCTTCTGGCCAATGCCCTTCGCGAAAAAGAAGTCTTAGGCGGCGAAGAGGTGAAGAGGCTACTTGGTTTTTCTTAAATTTTCCTGCGTCTATGAAACCGTATGTTCTCGCCTTTAAAAGTTCCGAAGACCTCGTATCAGAGTTTAAAAAAATCGGCGTAGACTGGGGCGGCGTTGGCATCATGGCGCCTAAGGGGATTTCCAGGATCGTCAAGGTCAGCCCGATCCGATCTTTTTCCGCGAATATTTTAAAACAGGAGATGCTGTCTTTGGGCGGTGACGTGGCGCTCAGCCGCGATTCCATCACTGGAAAAGCCAAGAAGACAGCATGTCTGATCATCGGTAATTCTTCCCAAATTTCCCATCTGATAGAAAAGCTTAAGCACCAGCCGTTTGGCCTTGACTTGATCGGCCAAGAGGTCAAGGTCGCCCTGAAAAATTTTGAGGAAAAAAGATCAGTACTTGATTTGTCGGGTAAAAAAATTCGCTTGGGCAATCGCACGCTTGTCATGGGCATCATTAATGCGACCCCGGATTCTTTCAGCGGGGACGGGATAGTTGCCCTGGATCCCCAAGAAGCCTGCGAATTTGCTTTAACAATGGTTCGGGACGGCGCGGATATCCTGGATATCGGCGGAGAGTCTTCCAGGCCCGGTTCCAGAAGGATCTCTGCCAAAGAGGAGATCAGGCGTGTTTTGCCTATCTTTAAAAAGATCTCCAAGAAAATACGCGTTCCGCTCTCCATTGATACCACCAAAAGTGAAGTGGCGCATGCTGCCTTGGATGCGGGCGCAAGCATCGTCAATGATATTTCAGCGCTCAGATCCGATAGGAAAATGGCAAGGCTTGCGGCAAGATACAAAGCTGCGGTTGTGCTCATGCATATGAAGGGCACGCCGGCGACTATGCAAAAAGCCCCTTGTTACGATGATGTGATGCATGAGATCATGTCGTTTCTACAAGAAAGGATGGATCGGGCTCTGGATGCCGGCATCCCTCGGGAAAGGATCATCGTCGATCCTGGGATCGGTTTCGGTAAAGAGTTGGGGCACAATCTTGAGATCCTGCGGCGATTATCCGATTTAAAAAGCCTGGGAAGGCCCGTGCTCATTGGTTTATCCCGCAAGCGGTTCATCGGGAGCATACTAGACGCCGATATCCGTAATCGCGCCTGGGGCACGGCGGCCGCGCTCGGGCTTGCGATCGCGGGCGGTGCGAACATCGTGCGCGTGCACGATGTCAGAGAGATGAAGCAGGTTGTAAAGTTAACGGATACCGTTGTCTATTCATTAAAAGGACGATCATGACAGAGAGGATCGCTAATTTTTTTGTGGTCTACTGGTCGGTATTGAAACCCGTGATAGAGATATCCATCCTCTGGTTCGTTATTTTCAGGATCATGATCTTTTTCGAGGGGACGCGCGCGGGCCAGGTGTGGAAGGGTATTTTTATCCTGATCGTCGCATTTTTCCTGGCGCAGAAATTGGGCCTAAATACGCTCGACTGGATCCTGACAAAACTTTTTGCGATTTCCGTCATTGCGATCATCGTTATTTTTCAGCCGGAGCTGCGTTTTGGCCTGGCGCGATTGGGCCAGCCGCATTTATTCGCCACCGGATTAAAAGAGGAAGAGGTGGATGAATTCATACGCCAGATGTCAGCGGCGCTCATGTATATGGCACAAAGAAAGATCGGCGCGCTGATCGCGCTTGAGCGCGAGGATAAGCTGAAGGGCTATATCCACAGCGGCGTTTTACTAGAGGCAAAACTGAGCCCTGAATTTTTGGAGACGATATTTACGCCGCTTTCGCCTCTACACGACGGCGGGGTCATCATTCAGGGGAACCAGGTGGCTGCGGCTGCGTGTCTCTTTCCGCTTGCGCAAAACCCCTATTTAAGCCATAGCTTGGGCACACGGCACCGCGCGGCCATAGGGCTTACCGAGGAGACAGATGCGATCGTGCTTATCGTCTCAGAAGAGACGGGCCTGGTGTCTTTGGCCGTTTCCGGGCGTCTGACTCAAGGTCTGACCCGTGAGGAGCTGACTCAGAATTTACAGGAACTTTTGTCTGTCGCCAGGCCGAAAACACAACCCGGCCCCGCAGCTAATTAATACAAACGTCATTAAAATTTTGAC
>JAGVGA010000034.1 GCA_020057345.1 Candidatus Omnitrophota bacterium
CCATTCGCCCTCATTCATCATATTCCCATGGAAAAAGAAAAACTGGTCATTCAAGGGGCCAGAGAGCACAATCTTAAAAATATTTCGGTTGAGATTCCCCGTAACCGGCTTGTTGTGGTGACCGGCCTTTCGGGTTCGGGAAAGTCGTCGCTCGCCTTTGACACCATCTATGCCGAAGGCCAGCGCCGGTATGTGGAAAGTCTTTCGAGCTACGCCCGCCAATTCTTAGAGCAGCTTCAGAAGCCGAACGTGGATTTTATAGAAGGCTTGTCTCCCGCGATCTCCATCGAACAGAGGACTGCCGGAGGAAATCCGCGTTCGTCTGTCGGCACCCAGACAGAGATCTATGATTATCTGCGCCTAATGTTTACCCGCATCGGTCTGCCGCACTGCCCGCAATGCGGCCGAAAAGTCGATCGCCAGAGCGCGCAGGAGATCGTTGAACAGGTGATGCGTTTTAAAAAAGGCACAAAGATCGAGGTCTTGGCACCTCTGGTCAAAGGCCGCAAGGGTGAATACAGAAAGATCTTAGGCGATATTCAAAGAGAAGGTTTTGTGCGCGCCAGGGTGGACGGAAAGGTTTACGGGCTGGATGAAGAGTTTCGCCTGGAGCGTTTTCGAGTCCACCACATCGAAGCCGTGGTGGATCGCCTGGTCATCGATGAGGCGGCTTCACGGCGCCTGACAGATTCCGTTGAAACCGCATTAAAATTCGGCAAAGGCGCTGTGATCGTCAGCCGGGTGGACGGTAAAGGAAAAACCGAGGATAAGATTTACAGCGAGCTTTATGCCTGCGCGGAATGCGGTATCAACATCCCTGAGATCGAGCCGCGCATCTTTTCTTTCAATTCTCCGTATGGCGCCTGTCCCGCGTGCAACGGGCTTGGATTCAAGGCGGAACTTGATGTCGAGCTGATCGTCCCGGATAAAGATAAGTCCATTTGTGAAGGGGCCCTGGAACCGTGGAAGCGCGGAGGCAAGGGCTATCTCATGTATTACCGCGCTCTTTTAAAGGAGTTGTCCGGCCGTCTCGGGTTTGGCCTGGGGGAGCCTTTTAAAAAATTAAAAAAAGAGCACCGGCAGGCGATCCTTTTCGGGTGCGACGAGGAGATTTGGGGAAAGCCTTTTGAAGGGCTTATCCCGTACTTAGAGCGGCTTTTCAGCCGGACAGACAGTCTTTATTTAAAAGAAGAGATCTCAAAGTATATGTCTCAGTTGCCGTGCCCGAGATGCGAGGGGTCACGCCTGAAAAAAGAGAGCCTGGCAGTCACTATCAATGACAAGTCGATTTGGGATGTGGTGCGCATGACTGTTGTCCAGGCCCACCGGTTTTTCAGCACTCTTGAATTGACTCAAAAAGAGGCCTTGATCGCGTCGCAGGCCTTAAAAGACGTGCGCGAGAAGCTTTCTTTTTGTCTGAACGTAGGGCTCGGGTATCTCACTCTTGACCGTAGGAGTCAGACCTTGTCCGGAGGGGAGTTCCAGCGTATCCGTTTGGCCACGCAGGTGGGTTCGGGCCTTGTGGGCGTTTTGTATGTTTTGGATGAGCCGAGCATAGGCCTGCACGCTAAAGACAACGCCAAGCTCCTGGATACCTTAAAATCTTTAAGGGACCTGGGCAATACTTTGCTGGTGGTGGAACATGACGAAGCGACGATCCGCAGCGCCGACCACATCATCGATTTGGGGCCTGGCGCAGGCAAATACGGCGGAGAGGTTCTTTTTAGCGGGACCGTAGAGGACCTTCTTAGGTCCCGCAGGTCTTTGACCGCAAAGTACCTGGTCGGCGAATTCAAGATCCATGTCCCCGAAAAGCGCAGATCCTACGGTGACAAAAAATATATTGAAATCATAGGCGCGACGACCCATAATTTAAAAAATATAGACGTGAAGTTCCCCTTGGGGGTATTTATTTGTGTGAGCGGTGTTTCAGGTTCAGGCAAGTCCACGCTTATCAATGAGACCCTCTATCAGGCGTTGGTGCAAAAGCTTTATCGTTCAAAAGTGAAGGCCGGCGCGTTCAAAGAGTTGAGAGGGGTGGAACACATCGATAAAGTGATCGAGGTGGATCAATCGCCCATCGGCAGGACCCCGCGTTCGAATCCCGCGACCTATTGCGGAGTGTTCTCCCATATCCGGGATATCTTCGCGCGGCTTCCTGAGGCGCGTGCCCGAGGGTACAAGTCGGGCCGCTTTAGTTTCAATGTTAAGGGCGGCCGTTGCGAGGCGTGCGGCGGAGACGGGATCAAGAAGATCGAGATGCACTTTTTGCCCGATGTCTACGTCAAATGCGAAGTCTGCAAAGGTAAGCGGTTCAATGACGCGACGCTGGAGGTAAAGTATAAAGGCAAGTCCATCGCAGACGTTCTGGATATGTCGGTCGAGGAGGCGCTAAACTTGTTTGAAAATATCCCGAAGATAAAGGCCGTGCTATCGACACTTTTTGACGTCGGGTTGGGCTATGTCCAATTGGGTCAGCCCGCGACGACGCTTTCCGGCGGCGAGGCGCAGCGCGTGAAACTTTCCAGCGAGCTTTGCAAGCGTTCTACGGGCAAGACTTTTTATATCTTAGATGAGCCGACCACAGGGCTTCACTTCGCCGATGTGGAGAAACTCCTGGGCGTTTTGCAAAGGTTGGTGGATCTAGGCAACACCGTTCTCATCGTTGAGCATAACCTGGACGTGATCAAGAGCGCGGATTACTGCATTGATCTTGGGCCTGACGGCGGAGACAAAGGCGGAGAAGTGGTCGCTTGCGGCAGCCCCGAAGAGATCGTCGAAAGAAAGAAGTCGTACACAGGTCAGTATTTAAAAAAGATGCTGAAA
>JAGVGA010000036.1 GCA_020057345.1 Candidatus Omnitrophota bacterium
CTCCTCCATCCACTCCGCTATCTTGTCGCGGCCTTCGGGACTCATAAGCCCGTCGAATTTGGCGGAATTAACCAAAACACCTTCTTCTTCGAAAGCCTCTTCTATCTCTTCGGCAGAAAGCATCTTGTCTTTCGGACGGATGACCACACGCATGGGAAGATGGTGTTCTTTAGCGAACAGGAAATCACGCTGGTCGTGCATGGGCACGGCCATGATCGCGCCTGTGCCGTATTCCATCAAGACATAATCCGCGATCCAGATCGGGATCTTTTCCCCATTGACAGGATTGATCGCATAGGCGCCCGTGAATCTCCCCTCTTTTTTCACATCGGCGGAAACGCGCGCAAGCTTGCTCTCAAGAGCGACCTTGTCGACAAAAGCCAGGATCTCCTTTTCCTGAGGCCTGCCCTTGATCAATCCTTTGACTAAGGGATTCTCCGGCGCTAAAACCACATACGTCGCGCCAAAGATCGTGTCCTGCCTCGTGGTAAAAACCGGGAGCAACCGGCCGTCTTCTAACTTAAAAAGGATCTCAACGCCGCAGCTCTTGCCGATCCAGTTCTTCTGCATAGTCAGCACACGCTGGGGCCAATTTTTCAAAGTCTCTAAGTCCTGGAGCAACCGGTCGCTGAAAGCGGTAATCTTTAAATACCATTGCTCGAGCTCTTTTTCAACGACCTCGGTACGACAGCGCCAGCATCCGCCTTCGACGACCTCTTCATTGGCAAGCGTCGTCAGACAGCTCGGGCACCAATTCACGGATGAAACCTTTTTGTACGCGAGCCCGCGTTCCAACATCTTTAAAAAGATCCACTGATTCCACTTGTAGTAATCCTTAAGGCACGTCGAAACCTCCCTGCCCCAATCATAGGAAAATCCCATGCGCACCATCTCTTTTTTCATCCACTCGATGCATTTCAGCGTCCACTCCTGTGGATCGGAATGATTTTTGATGGCGGCATTCTCGGCGGGCTGGCCAAACGCGTCAAACCCCATGGGATGGAGCACATTAAAACCCTGCATAGTCTTGTAGCGCGCGATCACGTCGCCGATAGTGTAGTTGCGCACGTGGCCCATGTGGATGCGGCCCGACGGATAAGGAAACATCTCCAAGACGTAATATTTCGGCTTACCGGGGAGGGCCTGCGTAGACCAGGCCTTTTCTTTTTCCCAGGTCTTCTGCCATTTTTCTTCGATCTTTTTAAAATCAAATTCCATGGGCAATAAGTTTTCTGACTCTGTTTAAATTCATCCGGTCTGCGACCGGAGTGTCTTTAGGGGTCTCCAGGATGAAAGCGACATCTTTCAGGCGCGGGTTATTGACGATGTGCTTAAAACTTTTTAAACCAATAAAGCCTTTACCTATATGCTCATGCCGGTCCGCAAGCGAACCGAGCTCTGCCTTGGAATCATTCAGGTGGATAACCTTGACCGCTTTTTTTCCTACCTCGGCGCCAATCTCATCCAAAAGCGCATCAAAGAGATCGGCCCTTCTGATATCGCAGCCCGCTCCGAAAACATGCGCCGTATCCAGGCAGACACCGAGGCGGCTGTTGTCGCGAACTCCGTCAAAAACGCTCTTGTGATGGTCGAAGGTCGCGCCCAGCCAATTCCCGGAGCCGGCCGTATTCTCTAAAAGAAGTTTTACCTTCAGGCCTTTTGTCTCTTTAAAAATGATGTCCAGCGCCCGGATGTATTGCTTGAGACCAACATCCGCTGTCGAATTCTTGAAACTACCCATGTGCGTCACCAGATATTCGGCGCCCAGGGCCGCGGTCTCGCGGATATCCTGGATATAGGCCTCGATCGATCTCTGGTAAAGAACGTCGTAACTTGTCGCCAGATTGATGAGATACGGAACATGAACAGCGACAACCTTGATCGCGCTCGCTTTGCGCCGCCGTATGAATTCCCGGACATCCTCTTTTTCTATTTCGTGCTGGCGCCACTGGCGCGGGTTCCTTGAAAATATCTGCATCGCCGTGCAGCCCAACACAGACGCCCGGTCGATGGATTCGTAGATCTTTCCGCTGATGGACACATGAACGCCCAGATACATCAAGGCTTCTTCGGCGAGTCTTTCAGAAAATCGGCGATGGTCGCCAGGAGCTCTACCGAATCAAAGGGCTTCAAGAAAAAGGCGTCGGCCTTGAAACGCGTGGTCTTTGCGTGGTAGATCTCCGGGGAAAGACCTGTGATAACGATAATGGGGATATCTTTATGCTTTTCATCGCCTTTGAGCTCTTCTAAGATCTGTGTTCCGGACATCTTGGGCAGGACCAGGTCGAGAAGAATTAGGTCCGGCTTATGGGTCTTCACGGATTTCAGGCCTTGGAGGCCGTCAAAAGCCTCGACAACCTCATAGCCGTTGGCTTCAAGCCGCATCTTGATGATCAGCGATATCTCGTGCTCGTCTTCAATTACAAGTATGCGTTTTTTCATAAGCGCGCAAACCTTTCTAAAAAGGAATTATCCCAGAAAGCCGGGACGCTGGCAATCTCTATTTTTGAGGCGCTAACTGTTGACAATACTGCCGAGCTATACTATGATTATTGAACCAAATTTAAGGGGCTGTAGCTCAGCTGGGAGAGTGCCTGACTGGCA
>JAGVGA010000050.1 GCA_020057345.1 Candidatus Omnitrophota bacterium
CCAAAAGATAGATCCTGCGGTTATCCCTCATGACAAACTCCTCGACAAAATCGCGGATCGTGCGGCGCGACTTAGCCAGCTTGGCCAAGGCCGGTATATCAATCTCCACATTGAAATGGCCCGAATTGCAGATGATCGCCTTGTCCTTCATCGTTTTAAAATGCTCGGCGTGCAACACTTTGATATCGCCGGTCACGGTGACAAAAATGTCTCCGATCTTAGCGGCGCGGGCAATAGGCATCACCAGAAACCCGTCCATCACCGCTTCCAGCGCCTTAAAAGGGTCCACTTCCACAATAATGACATTCGCGCCCAGGCCCTTGGCGCGCATGGCCGCACCGCGGCCGCACCAGCCATAACCACACACCACGAAATTCGTTCCGGCGATAAGTTTATTGGTCGCCCGGATGATCCCGTCAATGGTCGACTGGCCCGTTCCGTAGCGATTGTCAAAAAGATATTTTGTCTGGGCGTCATTGACCGCGATGATCGGAAGTAAAAGTCTCTTCTGCTTCTCCATGGCCCGCAGACGAATAACTCCGGTCGTTGTCTCTTCCGTGCCGCCCAACGGGATGAAGCGCCTCTCTTGATGGATAGTCGACACGAGGTCCGCGCCGTCGTCCATGGTGATATCAGGCCTGGCGCTCAATGCCGCCTGGATATGCCTGTAATACGTCTTGTTGTCTTCGCCTTTGATCGCAAAAACAGGAATACGATAATCTTTGACCAATGACGCGGCAACATCATCCTGCGTGGACAGCGGATTGGACGCGCACAGGACGATCTCGGCGCCGCCGGCTTTAAGCGTCAGCATCAGCACCGCCGTCTCCGTTGTGACATGAAGGCAGCAGGCGATCTTCGTCCCGGACAAAGGCCTTTGTCTGGCGAATCTCTTCTTGATGATGTTTAAGACGGGCATATTGTCGCTCGCCCAGGAAATCCTCAGTTTTCCCTTCTTTGCCAATCTAATATCTTTGATATCGTGATTCATCTAAGGTCCTTATGTTTAGACTTCTTTTTTGAGCGCTTGCGTCTTATCCGTCTTCTCCCAGGTAAAAGACTCCTCATGCCTGCCGAAATGGCCGTAGCAGGCGGTCTTCTGGTATTTCGGCTTAAGGAGATCCAGCGATTGGATGATCCCTTTGGGCTTTAGATCAAAGACCCTGCGCACCGCTTTCTCTAACTTCTCATCGGCAACAACGCCTGTGCCATACGTATCTATAAAGACATTCACCGGCTCCGCCACGCCGATACAATACGCGAGCTGGATGAAACACTCCCTGGCGAGCCCCGCAGCGACGACGTTCTTGGCCACGTAGCGCGCCATATAGGTCGCCGAGCGATCGACCTTGGTCGGGTCTTTGCCGGAGAAAGCGCCTCCGCCGTGCGCGGTGCGGCCGCCGTACGTATCCACGATGATCTTGCGGCCTGTCATGCCGGTGTCCGACTGAGGACCTCCGACGACAAACTTGCCTGTCTCGTTGACAAAATATTTCGTGTTCTTATCCGCGAGCCCCTTTAAGATAGGATCCGCGACGACCCTGATCATTTCTTGGCGCGCAGCCTTTGTGATCTTATGTCCCGTCGAATCCAAGATGTCCTGTGTATGCTGGCAGGCCAGAACGACGTTCTCCACACGCTTGGGCTTGCCTCTGTAGTATTCAACCGTCACCTGGGACTTGCAGTCAGGGCCGAGGTATTTTAAGATACCTTTGTTGCGCACCTCGGCAAACCGGCGCACCAGCTTATGCGCAAGCATGAGCGACAACGGCATCAGCTCCGGGGTCTCGTCGATCGCATAGCCGATCATGATCCCCTGGTCGCCCGCGCCGCCCGCATCAACACCCTGAGAGATATCCGCCGACTGTTTGTTGATCGCATTCAAGATCGCGCACGTGTGATAGTCAAAACCGTATTTCGGATGCGTGTAACCGATGGACTTGACCACGTCGCGCACAAGCTTGTGCACGTCGATATACGCCTTGGTCGTGATCTCGCCTCCGACAACAACGAGCCCCATGGTGACATACGTCTCGCACGCCACGCGGCCCCTGGTGTCTTCTTTTAAGACTGCATCCAGCACCGCATCGGAGATCTGGTCACAAACTTTATCCGGATGCCCTTCGCCAACTGACTCTGACGCAAAAAAATAATCTCTCTGGCTCATCCCTTCTCCTTTTTTATGCTTTTGAAAATTGAGACACGACTTCTTTGTATGAATCGAAATGGCCGATATCGTGCCAGTGGCCTTTTTTTAAAGTAAACCCATACACGCCGGTCGCGCCCAATAACCATCGGATATAATTGCCCGGCGCGTCTTTGGAGGTCGCCTGATCGCTGACGTATCTTTCAAGCAGCTTCAAGGTCTCTTGCGGAAAAAAATACAGGCATGTGGCCACCAGCGTTGATTTCGGTTTCGCCGGTTTCTCTTCGAAGCTTAAGATCTTGCCGCGGCGGTCCACGGTCACGACGCCGAAACGACAGGCGTCTTTTTTGCTCCTGATATCAAAAAGCCCGATGGACGCGTGAGGCCTACGGCTAGTAGCAAACTCGTAAAAGCGGCCGACCCCCTGGTCGAAAAGATTATCGCCCGCAAAAACCAAGAAATCCGAATCGATCTTCTTTTTCTTCACCGCGTAAGAGATATCGCCTACGGCGCCGAGCCTGTCCTCGTTGCAATGAGTGCCGTCATCCAATACGCTGATCGATAATTTCGAGCGGCGTTTTTTGGCCCAGACCTTAAAATCGCCGGCGAATTTGTGGTTCGTGACGACAATGATCTCCTCAACCCCGACGATCTTTTCCAACTCTGCGACGATAAAATCGATGACAGTCTTATCGCGCGTGATGTGCAAGAGCGGTTTGGGAATATTGAGCGTCAACGGATAAAGCCGCGTCGCATAACCCGCGGCCAGGACCACCGCCTTGATCGACCTGGGCTGACAACAGACCTTGAGCATAGATCAGCTTCCGTAAATATCCGGCAAAACTTCTTTGAGCTTCTGGTTTAAAAAAGTCTCGACCTCAAAACCCGTTGTGAGCTTAAGCGCCTCGTCTGCGATTGCACGCGCCTTGACGTAAGTCACGCTACGAATGACATTTTTTATCTCCAGGATCGATGCCGAAGGCATGCTGAACTCATCCAAGCCCAGCCCCAAAAGCAGGATGGCCAGGGACGGCTCGCCGGACATCTCGCCGCACATCCCGACCCAGATATTCGCCTTGTGCCCCGCGTCGATGACACTTTTGACCAACCTTAAGACCGCCGGATGCGTCGGCTCGTAAAGATACGCGATCTTCTCGTTCGTCCGGTCGACCGCCAGAGAGTACTGGATAAGATCATTGGTGCCGATGCTGAAAAAAGAAACCTCTTGAGATAAGATATCGCTCGTCAAAGCCGCGGAAGGCACTTCGATCATGGCGCCGACTTCGATCCGATCGTTGTAGGCGACGCGGCGCGCTTTCAATTCTTCCTTAGCCTCCTCCAGCATGACCTTGGCCTTTCTCAACTCCTCGATCCCGGAGATCATCGGGAACATGACCTTCAAGTTCCCGAAAGAAGACGCGCGCAGGATCGCGCGCAGCTGGGTCTTAAAAACATCAGGCCTGGCCAAACAGAATCGGATGGCGCGCCACCCCATGAACGGAGACATCTCTTTCGGCAGATCGAACTGAGAAATGAATTTATCGCCGCCCAAGTCCATCGTTCTGATAATCACGGGCTTGTCTTTAAATGATACCGCCAGGTTCTTATACGCCTCATACTGCTCGTCTTCCGTCGGCAGGTCTTTTCGGTTCATATAAAAATATTCGGTCCTATATAAGCCCACGCCGTCGGCGCCATGCTGGATGACGGTCTGGATCTCTTCGGGAAATTCGATGTTCGCGGCTAAGGAGACGAGCTTTCCGTCTTTCGTCTCGGACGGAAGATCCCTAATCGAACCCAGAACTTCGGTCAGACTCCTGATCTTTTCTTCCTGGACTTCGTACTTTCTGTACGTCTCAATGTCGGGCGCAACGATAACCACGCCGGAGGAACCGTCCACGATGACCCTGTCGCCGTTCTTGATCTTTTCCGTGCCGAACTCAAGACCCACGACCGCCGGGATCTCCAGGGATTTCGCCATAATGGCGGTGTGCGACGTCTTGCCGCCGATGTCCGTCACAAAGCCGATGACCTTGTTCTTATGCATGGTCGCCGTGTCCGATGGCGAAAGATCATGAGCGATCACGATAACCTGCTCTTCTAAATCCGAAAGGCCTTTCCGCTTCTTGCCTAAAAGATTGCGCAGGATGCGCCGGCCGACGTCATTGATATCGCTGATACGCTCTTTTAAGTACTCGTCCTCGATCCTGGAGAAGACGCTCGCGTATCGCTTCAAGACTTCCGAAAAGATAAAATCGATGCACCACTTTTCCTTCTTGACCCTGGAGATGACCTCCTCGATAAGCATACGGTCTTCCAAGACCAAAAGGTGGGCGTCAAAGACCTCTGCGTGCTCCGTGCCCATCTCAAAGGCGATCTTCTTCTGCAGGACGATGATCTCCTGGCGCGTCTGGATCAACGCGTCTTCAAAGCGCGAGATCTCCAAAGGCACCTGCTCTTCGGTGATCGGATGCTTCTCCACATCCAGATCTTCCTTGCCGTAGATGTAGGCTTTGCCTATGACGATTCCCGGCGCTGCCGGTATACCCTTCAAAATGATTTCACTCATCGGAATTCAACAAAAGCTCCAGTTCTCTAACCGCTTCTTCGCTATCGCTGCCCTCGGCAACGACAATGACCTCGCTATCCTTCTCCGCCGCCAGCATCAGAATACCCATGATGGACTTGCCGTTAACGACCTGATCGTCTTTCAAGACCTTGACGGATGAATCGTATTTATTGGCGATCTGGACGAACAAAGCCGCGGGCCGCGCATGCAGCCCCTGCCTGTTTTTCACGATTATCTTTTTTTCCACTCTCTTGATCATCTTTTTTTTCCGGAACGCCTTTCTAAACTCAATAGGTTACCGACGATCTTGGCTAATTTATCCGCGTCGTGACGGACATGATCCGTCACGCTCACAAGGTCTTCTTCGATCACAACATAGCCGAACTCGCGGATCGCCTTCGAGTCGGCGACGACCGGCACCGCGTTTTCGGCAAAATATTTATCCAGCATCGCCTGCGGGATCTTACCAACATTGACGATGCATGCATCCAGCACCTTGGGATGCGTCTGGGCCACGAGCTCCCGGACATGATCAGACGCCTTGAAACGGTCTGTCTCGCCTGCCTGAGTCATGATGTTGCACACGTAGATCTTTGAGACCTGCGCACCTATGACCGCCTCCTGGATCTCCTTGATCAGGAGATTCGGGATAACGCTCGTGTAAAGACTGCCCGGTCCCAAAATGATCAGCTCCGCTTCCTGGATCGCCTTGATCGCGTCCGGCGCTCCAGACGCCGCCTGCGGCCTGATAAAGATCTTTTTGATAGGAGATCCGGCCTGAGGAATCTTGGCCTCCCCTTCAGTCACCCGGCCGTCTTTGTGTTCCGCGACTAAAGTCACCTTCTCTAAGGTTGACGGCAACACCCTGCCGCGGATGGACAGCACCTTGCTCGACTCCTTGACCGCCTTTTCAAAATCGCCCGTCACCTGCGTCATGGCGGTGATAAACAGGTTCCCGAAACTATGGCCGCTGAACTCCGTGTCCTGTTTGAACCGGTACTGGAAAAGCTCCCGCATCATCGTCTCTTCGTTCGCCAGGGCCACCAGGCAATTGCGGATATCTCCGGGCGCCACGATGTCAAATTGCTGGCGCAGGCGGCCTGAGCTTCCGCCGTCATCCGCCACGGTCACGACCGCGGTGATGTTGGACGTATATTCCTTGATGCCATGCAGGATAACGGACAATCCCGTGCCGCCGCCGATAACGACGATCTTCGGGCCGTGCTCTAAAAATCTCTTCTGGTACATGATGTCCACGAGGTGCCCCTCTTTGTACGGCATAAGAAGGGTCACGACCGAGACGAGCATGTTCTTAAATCCTAAAATGATCAGAATGATGCCTAAGAGGACATTCGCCATGTAAACGTAAACAACGACCGGCGAAAGATCCGTATAGCGTTTGGTCGCGACACCCCCAACACCCAGAATGATGAGGACGATCCCCAGTAAAGACAAGAACACCCACCTCTTGATGCGCATACCCGGGTAGAACCACTTAAAGAAATTGTTGAGCTTAGAGTTTTTTGTCATCTTCAGTCTCGATGATCCGGACAACGTCCTTTTTTTCCTTCGCCTGTCTGAGTGTTTCGCGGAAATATTTATCCTTGATAAGGCGCGAAATCCTCGCAAGCGCTTTCAAATGCGGCCCTGCAGAATCCTGCGGCGCCAAGAGCAGGAAAAAAATATACACGGGCTCGCCGTCAAGCGAATCGAAATCCACGCCACGACGGGACAACCCGAACGCGCCAACAAGCGACTTGATACAATCAACCTTGGCGTGGGGAATGCCCACGTTGTGGCCGATGGCGGTCGACCCCAAGGCCTCGCGGGCCGTCAAGAGGTCGACGACCTTGGCCTTATCCTTCTTGTCGACCTCTCCTGCGCCGATCAGGAGATCGACGAGCTCCTTGAGCGCATCCGTCTTGTTCACGCTTTTAAGATCAACGGTGATGGCGCCGTCCGACAAAAATTCCTTGATCTTCATAAATCCATGACCTCCTCTTAGGTTCTCTCTTATAGACGTATAAATTCAGACAGGTAAACAAACATGCTGCGAAATTAATGGATGGGACTCCTCTATTACCGACCGGCTCTTCTCTCATCATCCAAACTGAGCGCGTGCGCTTCCGCGCCTCCGGGCCGTCTCACATCTCGACGGCCGCGCTAATCGGTCGGACTTACCCGTCCGACCAGCGCCCTCGCTCGAACCAATGGCGCTCGCCTGCCTGCCGGCAGGCAGGGGTCGGCTTCAAATCCCTATGGAAATTCTGGAGCGGGAGGCGGGATTTGAACCCGTGACATCAACCTTGGCAAGGTTGCGCTCTACCAGCTGAGCTACTCCCGCATAAAAACCTATCAAAAATTTATGGGCGGAAGAGGATTTTCCGCCGTAGGCGGACCCGCCTCCGGCGGGGAACCTTCCCGCTGATTTTAATCATCTAATGCCACGGGAGAGAGTCGAACTCTCAAGTCCTTGCGGACATTAGGTCCTAAGCCTAACGCGTATGCCAATTCCGCCACCGCGGCAAAATCCATATAAAAACGCGTATGCCCTGCTTGCTGGAAGGCCGATAATTCCGCCATCCGCCCTTGCAAAAGGGCTCAAAAAAATCTGTCCTAAAATTTTGAGCCGCCCGAGGCTCGAACTCGGCACACTCGCCTTAAAAGGGCGATGCTCTACCAAATGAGCTAGCGGCCCGAAAAATTTCTCAAATTCTAAAGATCCGTGAGCTCCTTCTCTTTCTCCTTGAGAAGGTTTTCCAGCTCACTCGTGAATTTATCCGTCAGCTTCTGGACTTCGTCCTGGGATTTAAAACGCTCATCCTCGGGGATCGCTTTATCAGTCTCAAGTTTTTTGATCACCTCGTTGGCATCCCGGCGGATCGTACGCAAAGAGACGCGGCCGTCTTCGGTCATGGTCTTGACGACCTTCTTCATCTCCTCGCGGCGCTCGCGGGTCAGCTGCGGAATAGAAAGGCGGACGATCTTTCCGTCATTCATCGGCGTAATGCCTAAATTGGACTTCTGGATCGCCTTCTCTATTTCCGGAATGGCGGATGCATCCCACGGCTGGATCAGGATCAAACGCGCATCCGGCACCGTGATCGAGGCGAGCGATTTCAGCAAAGTCGGCGTCCCGTAATAATCGATGTGCAATCCTTCAACCAGATGGGGGCTGGCGCGACCTGTCCTGATCTCCGAAAAGTTCCGTCGCGAGGCCTCCAGGGCCTTCTTCATCTTTATCTCCATCTCACGAATGACATCTTTCGCGTTCATAGACACCTCGCTTTTTAATTCACCACCGTACCAAGCTTTTCCCCTAAAATGATCCTTTTGATATTGCCCTGCTTTTTTAAGTCAAAAACAACGATGGGCAGCTTGTTGTCCATACAAAGGCTGATCGCGGTCGCGTCCATCACCTTTAAACCTTTTTTAAGAACATCCAGATACTTCAGTTCAGAAAATTTCTTCGCGTTCTTATCCTTGAAAGGATCTGCGGTGTAAACACCGTCCACTTTTGTCGCCTTTAAAATCGCATCCGCATTGATCTCCATCGCGCGCAACGCGGCCGCAGTGTCCGTCGTGAAATACGGGTTGCCCGTACCCGCGACAAAGATGACGATGCGCCTGTTTTCCAGATGCCGGATCGCCCGGCGTCGGATATATGGCTCGCCGATCTGGTGCATCTCGATCGCGGTCATGACGCGCGTCTGCACGCCTTTCTTCTCAAGCGCGTCCTGAAAAGCCAGGCCGTTGATGACGGTCGCCAGCATCCCCATGTAATCGCCGACCGTCCGCTCGATGTTATAATCCTTGGTGCCGGATTGGCCGCGGAAGATATTCCCGCCGCCCAACACAATGGCCACCTCGACGCCCATGCGGTGAACTTTCACGATCTGGGACGCCAGAGAATTTAAGACTTCGGAATCTATGCCGTGGGCTTGTCTTCCCTGGAGGGCTTCGCCGCTCAGCTTCAGGACAACGCGCTTATAGACGGGCTTATTGC
>JAGVGA010000003.1 GCA_020057345.1 Candidatus Omnitrophota bacterium
AAGTCCTTATTGTGTTCGCTCTGCGAATATTTGTTGATGGGCGCCGGCGTCCGGGTGCCTGCGACCACGTCTTCGCCTTGCGCATTGATAAGATATTCGCCGTAAAAAGCCGCGTCGCCGTTGCCCGGGTTTCTTGTGAACGCGACGCCTGTGGCTGAGTCATCGCCCATATTGCCGAAGACCATGGTCTGCACATTGACGGCCGTGCCCCACTCATGCGGGATCTTCTCGATGTTCCTGTAAGCGATCGCGCGCTTGCCGTTCCACGATGAGAAAACAGCGCCGATGCCGCCCCATAATTGATCCATAGGCGCATCAGGGAATTCATTCCCTAAAACTTCTTTGATCTTTCTTTTGAACTCCGCGCAAAGATATTTAAGGTCCTCGACGTTCATGTCCGTGTCGCTCTTACATCCTTTGCGCTTCTTTAAGTCGTTCATGATCCTCTCGAGCTGCCGGCGGATGCCCTGGTCTTCCTTAGGCTCGATGCCGGCGGCCTTTTCCATGACCACGTCCGAATACATCATGATAAGGCGCCGATAGGCATCGTAGACAAAACGCGCGTTGCCCCCGGATTTTCTGATCAAACCGGGGATCGTCTTTTCTGTCAGACCGACGTTTAATACCGTCTCCATCATGCCCGGCATGGATTTTCTTGCGCCTGAGCGCACGGAGACCAAAAGCGGGTTTTCCGGATCGCCGAATTTTTTCGCCATCAGCGCTTCGACCTTTTTCAAGGCTTTTTCGACCTCTTCTTTAAGGCCCGGCGGATATTTCTTGTTATTTTTATAATAATGAACGCAGACCTCCGTCGTGATGGTAAAGCCCGGAGGTACGGGAAGCTTTAATTTCGGATGGCCGGCCATCTCGGCTAAATTGGCGCCTTTGCCGCCGAGGAGGTTCTTCATGCCCTCATTGCCGTCTGCCTTGCCGCCGCCGAAGCTGTAAACGTTCTTTTTTGCCATTGCTACTGAACTCCTTCCTGTTCCAGTTAACTTATTTTATTAATCAGATATTCTTTTAATTGAGTAACATCGATACGGTCCTGCAGCATGGTGTCCCTGTCGCGCACAGTGACCTTTTTGTCCTCAAGCGATTGCACATCCACCGTCACGCAATAAAGCGTGCCTATTTCATCCTGCCGCCGGTACAGCTTGCCGATCGCCGCCGTATCGTCATAGACCAGATTGATGTCTTTCTTCAGGCCTTCGGCAATATCCTTGGCCATCCCGACGAGCTCGGGCCGGTTCTTCAAAAGCGGCAGGATCGCCACCTTGATAGGCGCAAGCTCCTTGGAAAATCTCAAGACCACGCGCGTCTCGTCCTTAACTAGCTCTTCGTGATAGGCATCCACTAAAAATGCCAGGATCGCCCGGTCCACCCCGCCTGACGGCTCGATGATATGAGGCATATATCTTTTATTTTCCCCAGCGTCAAAATAGGATAGATCTTTTCCGGAGAATTGAGAGTGCTGTTTTAGATCGAAATCTCCGCGGTTGGCGATCCCCTCTAACTCCGACCATCCGAATGGGAATTTATACTCGATATCCGAACAGGCCCTCGCATAATGAGCCAGCTCGTCTTTTGCGTGCGGCCGGATCCTTAGATTTTCTTTATTGATGCCGTAGCGGATATACCAGTCAAACCGCTCGTTTATCCAGAATTCATACCATTTATCGTCTTCTTCAGGTTTTACAAAGTATTCTATCTCCATCTGCTCGAACTCTCGGGTACGGAATGTGTAATTGCCGGGCGTGATCTCATTGCGGAAAGACTTGCCGATCTGCGCGACGCCAAAAGGAAGTTTCTTGCGGGTCGTATCCAGAATGTTTAAGAAATTGACAAAAATGCCTTGGGCTGTCTCCGGCCGCAGATACGTGACCGCGCTCGCGTCTTCAACAGCCCCCAAAGAAGTCTTCATCATCAGATTGAACATGCGCGCAGGCGAAGTTTTCAAATCGATTTTAGCGCCGCAGGAAGGGCATTGTCTTATATCCGGATCTTTTGTATCGGTGAGATTGTCCTGGCGGAAACGCTTTTTGCATTCTTTACAGTCAACAAGCGGATCGGCAAATCCATCCACATGGCCGGAGGCCTTCCAGACTTGCGGATGCATCAGGATCGCGCAGTCTAAGCCGACCATATCCATGCGTTCCTGGACAACGGACTTCCACCATCGATTTTTGACGTTGCGTTTGAGTTCGGCGCCTAGCGGGCCGTAATCCCAAACGCTTCCCAGGCCACCGTAGATCTCCGAACTCTGAAAGATAAAACCCCTGCGCTTGCAGAGCGAGACGATCTTATCCATTAATGAAGTATCAGGCATGAAAAATAAGGACTTTTGAACGGATGACTATGCGATAACTCCAATGATGCTCGGAAGTTAACATTTTTACTCTAAAACAGGCGCCCTGTCAACAAAAAAGACGGATTGCAGGTAACCGGTCAGTAAGCGGGGATGTCATTGCGGGCATAAAGGTCAAAAAGTGTTGCTGCCCACTGTTGTAAGTATCTGTTTTACAGTAAGATAGTACTATTTTAGTGCTCATTCA
>JAGVGA010000090.1 GCA_020057345.1 Candidatus Omnitrophota bacterium
CTGTCTCGGATTTTCTCGGCGTCCCTTCTTTGAAGAAAGTTACTTTTAAAGATCTGTCCATGTTCTATAGCGGCGGCCGGGGAGAGTACACCTCTCAGGTAAAGCTGCAATCTCCGGACGTGAACTTTTTTTTGACCGGCAAGATCACGTCTTACGACAAGATGGACGGCGTTTTATCCGTGAGCCTGGCCACGCAGCTTTTGAACGAATCCAAACAGTTCAAGAAGATCCTCGCCTATATCAAGCATGAGGAGCCATACGTGATATTTCCTTTCAAGATCTCCTCCTACATCCATAGCCCGCGCGTCCTTTGGCTTAAAAACGAATTCAAGGAAAAACTGCAGAATCTTCTGCCTGAGCGCAATAAGCGTTTTTTGCAGCGCCAGGTGAACAGCGTCGTCGAGAAGATCGAGGGGGAATGAGGTTGGGCAAGCCGTCGGATTTTAAAGGCATAAGAGCTGTAGTCCTGACTGTCAGCGACTCCAGATCTAAAGGGAAGGTCTTTGATGAAAGCGGAGAGGCCTTGGTCTGCCTATTAAAAAAAAGGGGCGCTCTTGTTTTAAAAAAAGAGATCGTCCCTGATGAGAAAGCGCGGATCGCCAGGAGTCTGCGGCGTTTCTGCGATCATTTGAACGTTCAGCTTGTCCTGACGACCGGAGGCACAGGCTTGGGGCCGCGCGATGTGACACCTGAGGCTACGGGTGCGGTCATTGCCAAGAAAGTCCCCGGCTTAATCGAGTTGATGCGCTGGAAAAGTTTCGAGAAGACCGAGCGGGCGGCGCTTTCGCGGGCAGTGGCAGGGATCAGGGGCCGAGCGCTGATTATCAATTTGCCAGGAAGCCCAAAAGGCGCGCAGGAATCTTTTGAGGCGATCGCTCCTCTTGTGCCGCACGCCTTGGCGATGATGAGGGGAGAAAGGCATTGAAGACGGGTGTTTTAGTCTTATCAGCGCTGATCTTTTTGATCTTATCCTGCGGGGCCGCTCGGGCCGAAGGCAAAGAGGAGCTCGCGCAGGAGTACAAAGGCTCCATTCTTGTCGACGGATCGGTGCGGACTTACCTTGTCCATGTCCCTGTTTCCTATAACCAAGACAATCCAACGCCTTTGGTCCTGGCCCTTCATGGAGGCGGCGGCAATGCCGCGAAGACTCAGAAGGTGACGAACAACGGCTTTGATCTTCTTTCCGAAAAAGAAGGTTTTATCATCGTCTATCCTAACGGGATCGAGAAGAATTGGAACGACGGAAGGGACGTCCGGAGATACCGCTCCCAAAGGGACAAGATCGACGACGTGGCTTTTATTTCCGCTTTGATCGATCGCCTGTCCGATGAATACAATATCGATCGGACACGCGTGTACGCGACAGGCATCTCCAACGGCGCGATGATGTGCCTGCGCCTGGCCTGTGAACTATCCGATAAGATCGCCGCTGTGGCGCCTGTGGTCGGCGCCATGCCTGTCAATCTGACCTTTTCCTGCAGGCCTTCCGAGCCTGTGTCTTTATTATTTATCAATGGCACCGATGATCCGCTCGTTCCATGGCGCGGTGGGTCTGTAAGATTCGGCCGCCTGAGTTTGGGGAGGGTTATCTCCGTTCCTGAGACGGTTGCTTTGTGGGCCTCTCACGATAATTGTCCTGTGGAGCCGGCCCTGACAGAGGAGCCGGATACGGACCTTAAGGACGGCACGCGGATCAAGCGCGCAACCTACGGCCCTTGCCAGGACGATTCGGAGATCGTTTTTTATACTGTTGAGGGCGGAGGGCACGCTTGGCCCGGCGGCTATCCTTACGCGAGCGAACGGTTTATAGGCAAGATAAGCCGGGATATGGACGCGTGCAAAGTGATCTGGGAATTTTTCAAGAAGCACAGGAGGAGGGAATGATCTTCTGGCAGCTTTTTTTGTCATTTTTCAAAATCGGCCTTTTCGCCATCGGCGGCGCCTATTCTTTTTTGCCGTTGACTGAAAAAGAAGTCGTTGAAAAATATCATTGGCTGACAAAGTCGGAATTTCTGGATATCTCCGGTTTTGTCAAGATGTTCCCGGGCGCTATCTCCGTCAAATACGCGACCTATACCGGATACAAGATAGCCGGTGTCGCCGGCGCCATGGTCGCCAATTTCGCCAACCTTCTTGCGCCGGCAGCCTGCATCATGCTCGCTTCGGCCTTTTATTTTAAGTTCAAGAGCACCCCTGCGGTGAAGGGCGCTTTCAGCATGATCCAGATTGTTGTTTTTGCCATGATCATCGCTGTCGCCTTTCAAGCGATCAGCCTGGAACAGGTGAGCCGAGTCTCTTCTCTGATCGTTGTGGTTATCGCCTTCAGCCTGTTTACCTGCACAAAGATCGAACCGGCCCTTATCATCATTTTTGCGGGCGTCCTGGGCGCGCTTCTAAAATTCAGCTAGCCTTTCAGGCTGCCCTGGTTCGTTTTCCGCAGGCAAGCCTGCCTGCCCTGACTGCCGTCAGGCAGGCGGCAGGCAGGCTTGATTTGCCCCGGCGTGTCAAATCTGCGCTCGGGTTTTCGGCCTTCGCTCTGCCGGATAATTTATAGAGGGGCAACCATGCCCGCTTTCGGCCGAAAACACGTCCTGCTTGAAAACAAACCAGGGCAGCCCGTTATGACAACCTAGGGGGGCTTTAATTTTCGCGAAACCGAATTCTATTTTCATGGGGTTGTATTTCTGATATAATCACGTTTTGGAGAAGAGCTTAACATGCCGTTATTAAAGGAGTTCCGATATCATTCTCCCGCGACAGTAGGGGAGGCCTTGAAGCTCGCGGACAAGAGCAAAGAGCCGCTGCTTTTGGCCGGAGGGACCCTTGTTTTAAATTACCTTAAAAGGTCGCCTCGGTGTCCTTCGGACGTGATAGGCCTTAAAAAAATAAAGGCGTTAGAAGGCATCAAGGATTCAAAAGAGGGCGTGTCTGTCGGCGCGATGACGACGATAGCCGAACTTTTGGATTCGGCGCTTATCAAAAAAAGCTTTCCTTCCCTCATCCAGGCCTGCGCGCGAATAGCCACAACGCCCATCCGGAATATGGCGACCATCGGCGGAAATTGTTGCAGCCGTTTTTACTGGGTGGACTTGCCGGCCGTGCTCGAATCCCTTGGCGCCAAAGTTGTTGTTGCAACTTCCAGAAAAAAACAGATCGTCAGCCTCCGGGATTTTTTGAGTTCCAAGCCTTCAAAAAAAGCTGTTGTGACCCGCATCCTTTTTCCTCGGAAGGACCTCTGGGGCTGTTACTTCAGGTACACAAAGACCATGGACGTCGACATCCCTTCTTTGGGCCTGGCTTTTGCCTGCCGTCGCAATAACTCCAAGTGCGCGGATGTCAGGATCATCGTTAACACAACGACATCTCTGCCTCTCGAGCTAAAACAGACGCAAAAATTGTTTGAGGCCCGGGAGCTCGGCCGCATCGATCCAAATCAGGTGCGGGAGTGCCTTGACGCCGATGCAAAAGGGACAAAGCTGGATGAGTATCGGTTGAGCTGCCTGGCGGCCGATCTGGGGAATCTCAAGTGAAAAAAATAACATTAGAAGTCAACGGGAAACCTTACGCGCTGGAATGCCCTGACAGCGAATTGCTGATCGAGACGTTGCGCGACCGACTTGGGCTCCTGGGCACGAAATACAGCTGCCTGGAAGGTGAGTGCGGTGCCTGCACCGTTTTACTTAATGGAGAAAATATCCTTTCGTGCCTGGCGTTGAGCGTCGAGGCAGACAATGCCGAGATCACGACGATCGAGGGGTTGGCGAAAGGCTCAGAGCCTCATCCCCTGCAAAGATCTTTTGTGGATAAAGGCGCTGTCCAGTGCGGCTTTTGCACGCCGGGCATGATCCTGGCGGGCAAGGCGCTTTTGGACAAGAATCCTCATCCGACGGATGACGAGATCGCCCGAGGCCTCGACGGCAATCTGTGCCGGTGCACCGGCTACATCAAGATCATCGACGCGGTGCGCCATGCGAGCAAAAAATGAATAAGATAAAGACCAGGACCACCAGCCCGGTCGGCAAGAGCGTCCCTCGCATTGATGCGCGGGAAAAAGCCGCGGGCGAAGCAAGATACGCTTTTGATCTGAAGCTTCCCGGCATGCTGGCAGGCAAGATGTTGCGCAGTCCGCATGCGCATGCGAAAATCATAAAAATCGACACCTCCAAGGCCGAGAAGTTTCCCGGTGTCAAGGCCGTGGTCACGGCCGAAGACACGTTGAAAATAAAATTCGGCTCCAACGAATATTTTTTTCCGCATACGGTCGATCAGCTGGCGCTTGAATCGGAAAAGGTGCGTTACATCGGCGACGAGATCGCTGCGGTCGCGGCAATCGATGAAGCGACGGCCCAAAAAGCGCTCTCTCTGATTGATGTAAGATATGAAATTTTGCCCGCTGTTTTTGATCCGCTGGTCGCCATGAAGCCGGGCGCGCCTCAGATCCACACCGCGATGAACAATATCGGCGTCATGCTGCCTCTTGCTTACGGAAATCCTGACCGCGCGCTCGCCGAATCGGATTATGTGCGCGAAGATGTGTTCCATCTGCAGAGCGCCGCGCACTGCGCGCTTGAGCCCCATGTCTCTTTGGGCCAGTATGAGATTTCGACGGACAGGATCACGCTTTGGACGTCCACGCAGGCCCCTTTCAAGGTCCGGGAGGCCTTGGCAAAGACATTGAAGATGGAAGTGGGTGACGTGCGTGTCATCAAGCTGAATGTGGGCGGAGGTTTCGGCGGGAAGCTTGAGATGTTCCCTATGGATTTTGCGGCGTGCCTGTTGTCTAAGAAGAGCGGCGGTTTTCCGGTGAAGATCATGTGCACCCGGCCGGAAGAATTTTCTTTCACGCGCCGTAAGCATCCCATGATCTACAAGCTGAAATCCGGCGTTAAAAAAGACGGCACGCTTATGGCGATCACGGGAGAGGTCATCGCGGACGGCGGCGCGTACTGCAGTTATGGTCCGACGGTATTGGCAGCCGCGATCCTGCGCATCTTCATGGTCTACAAGATCCAACACTTCCGTGTCGCGGGTTTTCGCGTCTACACGAACAATCCGATCTCCGGCGCGATCCGCGGCTTTGGGGGGGTGCAGTCGGGTTTTGCGGTGGAGTCCCACATGGATTTACTCGCCCGCGGCATCGGCATGGACCCAATCGAGTTCCGCTTGAAGAACGCGACAGATCCCAATACGGTGACCGTCAATAAGCTGATCCTTTCTTCCAACGGCTTGAAAGACTGCATCAAGAAAGTGGAAGAGATCTGCGGCTGGAAAAATAAATTCAATAAGAGAAAAGCAGTCAGCCGCGGCATCGGCATTGGTATCGCGGCCGATGTGATGGGCTCCAAGATGTATAAGTCTCACGAGTCCGCCGGTTCCGTGATCAAGGTGGAAGAGGATGGCTCTGTTTATCTTTTTACGGGTGCGGCGGACACGGGCCAGGGGTCGGACACCGCCCTGGCGCAGATCGCGGCCCAAGAGCTCGGCGTCGCGTATGAGCGTATCCGCATCAGAGCCGCAGACACAGAGATCACGCCTTTTGATACGGGCAGTTTTGCCAGCCGGGTGACCTTTATTTCAGGAAATGCGACGAAGAATGCGGCAGGCGACGCCAAGCAGCAGATCTTAGAGGTCGTAGCGCGCGAGTGCAAGATCAACAAAGATGATCTGGATATCAAGGACGAACAGGTCGTCCGCAAAGACAGCAATTCTTTGGTCATGACTTTTGATCAGGCGATCCAGCTTTGTTATTCGTTTAATTATGGGCATCTTTTGATCGGCCGCGGCAGTTACAATCCGAAGACGACCCCTGTTGATTTTAGGACAGGTGAAGGGAACGTTTCCGGTAGTTACGGATTTGAGGCCCAGGTCGTAGAGGTCGAGGTGGATAAATCGACCGGCCAGGTGAAGGTATTAAAGATGTATGATGTCCATGACATCGGCTTTCCTATCAATCCGTCGAGCGTAGAAGGCCAGATTGAGGGGTCCATAGTCATGGGGCTGGGCTATACATTCCACGAAGACCTGAGATTTCAGGACGGGAAAGTCTTAAATCCCTCTTTTTCCAAATACAGGATCCCTCGCTCAACAGATATTCCGGCCATCGAATCAGTCTTTGTGGTGACGAACGATCCGCAAGGCCCGTTTGGCGCCAAGGGCATGGGAGAGGCGTCGCTTTTGCCGACAGCCGCGGCCATCGCCAATGCGATCGAGGACGCGATCGGCGTGCGGATCAAGGATTTGCCGATCACGCCGGAGAAGATCCTAAAAGGATTAAAAGCTCTTTGAATTCTTCGGGCGTATTGAAAGAGAGGCGTGTTCCCTGGTCAGTCACAGGGACTTTCCGTGCGGCGTCGGCGTATCGGTGCTGGATGGTCGACAGAGGCTCATCATCTTTCAGGTTTTTGAATTCAAGAGAGAGCTTAGCGGAAAAAATAGGCGGATGTCCGTTTTTATCCTGGAACGTCGGCATAAGGAGGAGGGGTTTTTTTTCCAAGAATACATCGATCAAAAGGTTGATGGTCGCTGTTTTGATCGCCGGCATATCCACCGGCAGGAGCATGAGGCCCGAAGCCTGCGGATCGACAGCAGACAGGCCTGTTTTGAAGGAAGATGTCTGGCCTAAAACATAATTCGTATTTATTATTTTTTTGATGCGCGGGTTTTTTAGGACAAAGGGCGCGATGCGCTCGGATGCAGCTCCCAAGACAACAATGATCTCTGAAACAGAGGTCTTTAAAAGCTGCTCTTGGATGGATTCGATGACGGTTTTCTTGCCGATCGGCGCAAGAGGTTTCGGGCTGCCGAAACGGGCGCTTTCGCCTGCGGCCAATAAAATACAGGTGATCATAGGGAAAGTATAAGCTCAATGGAATCGCTCTTCAACAAGATTCTTGCAACGATAAAAGATAACAGCGCCTGCGCGCTCGCAACAGTCGTCGCATCACGCGGCTCTGCCCCTCGCAAGATCGGCGCCAAGATGATTGTCTTTGGAGACGGTTCGATCCAGGGCACGATCGGCGGAGGCGGTTTAGAGAAGCTGGTCATCGTCGATGCGCAGAAGGCGCTAAGACAGAAGAGCTCTTTTTTAAAAGAGTATCCCCTGGATAAAAAATCCGGCCTGCAGATCTGCGGCGGCAAGGTTTCGATTTTCATCGAGACGTTGGCGCCTAAAAAAAGATTGGTCATCGCCGGCGCCGGTCATATAGGCTTGGCACTTTCTTTCCTAGCCAAGCTCTTGGGGTTTGATGTCGTTATCGTCGATAACCGCCGCGCTTTTGCCAATAAAGAAAGATTTCCCCATGCGGACAAGGTCATCTGCGACGGGTACGCAAAGGCTTTTAAGAGAATACCGGCGGATGAGAATACCTATATTGTGATCGTCACCCACGGCCACGCCTTTGACACCGAGTGTTTGGAAGCGGCTCTGCACACCAGGGCCGGCTATATCGGGATGATCGGCAGCACGATCAAGATCAAGCATGTTTACGGCGTCCTTATGAAAAAAGGGATAAAAAAGAGTGCATTGAAGAAAGTGCATGCGCCTATCGGGCTTGAAATCGGCGCAGAGACGCCTGAGGAGATCGCGATCGCGATCGCGGCCCAACTCGTCGAAACCTTAAGAAAATAAAAACGGAGGAACTATGTCTTTTGAAATCGTAAAACAGATGGTTTTAGACGCCGGCATGGGATATCTGGCGACTGTTGACGGCGATCAGCCGCGCGTGCGCACCATGATACCGATCTTAAAAGACGACGGCAGGCTGCTCATGGCGACGTTTTCGAATACAAAGAAACTCGGCCAGATCGCGAAAAATTCTAAAGTGGAGATCTGTTTCGTGGACAGAAAGCTCAGCCATTGCCGTATCGAGGGCCGGGCTTCCGTCAGCGGGGACCAGGCGCTTAAAGAGGAGCTTTGGAACAAACAGCTGATGCTCAGGCAGTTCTACTCTGGACCGGAGGACCCGAATTTTATCCTGATCGTCGTTTCGCCAATCAAGATCAATGTCCGGAATGTCGGTGACAGGGATTACTGGGAAGTGAAGATCTGATATGGAAAAGACACAGAAGAAAAAATCGCGCCTTCCTGTTTGTCGCGCGTGCGCTGTCGGCGCCTGCTGCGCGCAAGGGGTGGAGGTTGATCTTTTTGAGGTGGCGCGGATTTTAAAAGAGCCGCTCAATCTTTCTCAGCCGTGGTTTGAATATGTGGGTCGCGACAGACGTTCTCCGTCGGGTTACAAATTCACCACCCTCGTTAAAAACAGGCGTTGTATTTTTCAGGGCCACGATTGGCGTTGCCTGGTCTACTCGGTTCGGCCGCGTTTCTGCGCGGAGTTTCCTTTAGAGAACGGAAAGAAAGCGCCGTACTATCATGAATTGTGTCATCACGGCAAAAAGGAGAAGAGACATTGATCAAAATCATCGGCTTGATCGCCGGAATCATCTTGCCTTTATGGAACATTCCGCTCATCTATCGGATCCAGAAACGCAGGTCTTCCGAGGACATCAGCCTTTATTGGGTATTTGGGGTGTGGACCTGCTTTCTCTTGATGTTTCCGTCTGCGCTTTTGTCCGAAGACATCGTTTTTAAGGCTTTCAGCGTGATGAACCTTTTTCTTTTCACGGCGGTCATGGTTCAGGCCGTGCGGTTCAGGGTAAAAAGGTAAAGCATGAGCATAATCGTCTTAGGGACGGCGGCTTTAGACACCGTTACGACCCCGTCGGGAAAGCGCCGGGAGATGCTGGGCGGTTCGGCAATCCATTTTTCCATGGGTGCGTCTTTTTTCACGCAGGTGAACCTTGTCGCTATCGTCGGAAGTGATTTTCCGAAAAGGCACATCGATTTTTTGAATAAAAAAGGCGTTAACCTGACGTCTCTGGTCATTGGAGGTGGCCGTACGTTCCGTTGGGAAGGCGAATACCGCGGCGACCTTAATACAGCGCTCACTTTGAGTACGGAACTCGGGGTCCTTTCATCTTTTAGGCCACAGATCGCCGAACATCAGCGCCGCATCGAAAATATCTTTTTGGCAAACGTGGACCCGGACATTCAAAGGCACCTTTTGTCTAAGATGCACGCACCGAAGCTCGTCGGCTTAGACAGTATGAACTATTGGATCGATCACAAGAGGAAGGCGCTTTTAAAATTACTCAAGGAGATCCATATCTTTGTGGCGAATGACGCGGAGGCGCGCAGCCTTTCCGGGGAAACGAACCTGATCAAGGCGGCGAAGGCTTTGCGCAGGATGGGCGCATCCATTGTCGTCGTGAAAAAAGGCGAGCATGGCGTCCTCGTTTATTGCGATGATTTCATTTTTTGCTCACCGGCGTACCCGGTTGAAAAGATAGTCGACCCCACGGGCGCCGGCGACACATTTGCCGGCGGATTCATGGGATATCTGACAAAAGCAAGGAAGGCCGATGCCCGTAGCATCAAGCGCGCCATCACGTTCGGTACTATCATGGCTTCGTTCAATGTCGAGGGTTTCGGCCTGGAGCGGAGCGCGCAGGTGTCGAAAAAAGATGTGGACAGAAGGTTGGCGCATTTCAAACAGATAACATCCTTTTAAGGGGGCTTATGGAAAAGACAAAAAAAACGAAGATCAATTGGTTTAAAGTCGTTGGGATCCTGGTCTGCGTGTTCTTCGTCATCCTGCTTGCCGACCACTTCCGCTCGGCGAGGCAGCGGGAGGTCTTAAAGAAGATCATCACGCGGTTGGAGGCGGATTCAAGGATCGCCCAGGTCTTTGTGACCGAGGTCTCAAGCGACCCTGCGACGAACAGGGCGCTGACGACCATCAAATTCCTGGAATACGACAGCCAGGGCCGGGCGCTCAAGCCGCGTTACTTCACATTTGCCGGCAACATCATCCAGTTCCAGTCGCTCGTGGTGCGGTTTGAGGATTTTTACATCGAGCGCGGCGATGCGGTCCGCGGCAAGAGCGTGTATCTTTTCCTGAAAGTCTTCTTTTTGAACGGCCCCAAGACGCAGGTCTACGATATCACGCCTGTCTATCAGGTGCCCGAGGGTTATCAGCTGTTGGGCTTAAAGGCCCGGTCTTCAAAGATCGAGCAGGAGTTCTGGGAGAAATTCTGGGGCTATGCGCTTAAACCAGAAGAGGCGAAAAAGGTGGGTATCAAGAGCGCCCAGATAGAGGCGCCCGGAACGAAGTTTGTTCCCGGCACTCTCTACACGATCAAGATCGAACACGACGGCGGCATGCGTATCGATGCCGAGCCTTTGCCGGACATCCTTAAAGGGGAAAAGGTCCCGTTTTGATGAAAAAGAGTAAAGACATATCCAAAGAGGACAAAACGTCTCTGCATAAGAGATACCTTTTTTGGCTCTACAAGATGACCCGCGAGGAATCAGACAAGACAGACAGGAAGTTTACCCAGCTCGACGTGGACAAGGAGATCCAGAAGTTATTAGGTGATAAGGTTCGGGGGCTTGGAGCGGCTTTTGAGAAAAATCTATCGCCTTTTTTAAAGGAATGGAAAGAATATGTTTTTCAGAAAGAAAGCGACGCCCAAAAACTGAAATTCACCGAAGACGGGCTGATGGACCCTGGGTATCTTTTTTTGCGCTTAAAGCTTGAGGCGATCGAGCAGGTGACGAAGGCCCGTTTCGGCCGAAAGGCGCTCGCGGAATTTAAAAAACTCTACGAAGAGATTTCTTTAAAAAGGATCCTGGAGGATACATCCGGCAGGAGATGATGAGGTCAAAAAAGATACTTATATTTATTCTAATGATTTGTCTTTTCGGCTGCGTCTCGCAGCCACAGAAGAGATTGACAAAGAATTTGAAGACCACCGATGGCCAGATAGCGAGTTTTGCTGCCAAGTTCGATCTCGCCAAAAAAGAGAACTTAAACCTCAGGCGCGAGCTGATCTTGTGCAAAAAATATCAGGATATAGACACCGCCCGATTTATCAGGGCGCTTCCGGATTTTGAAAAGGAGTTGGCCCCTGACTTAAAGGAGGGCGATGCGTGGGTGCAGTTGACGGACCGCGGCCTGGTTGTCACTGTTTCCTCCGAGAAGTTGTTTGTCACCGGATCGGACAATCTGAGCGACGGGGGCGAGGATTTCCTGGATCGCGTCGCGGTCCTGGCCGATAAGTTCTTCCCGCACAACTATCTTTATGTGGAGGGCCATACGGATAATCAGTCGCTTGCGGTTTTTGAGTGGAAGTCCGATCGGGATTTTTCTTTTGCGCGGGCCTTGAGCGTCCTGAAATATTTTACGGAAAAAACACATATGGATCCCTGGCGGCTTTCGGCTTCCGGCTTTGGACAGTACAGGCCCAGGGACACCAACGAGACAAAAGAGGGCCGTCGTTTGAACCGCCGCATCGAGATTATCGTTTCTGCGCAGCGGCTGCGGCATACGGTATCCAGATAACCTTAATGAGACCTCGATTTATGCCTGCCTGTCGTCAGGCAGGGAACGATAGTGAACATAAATCGGCTGGTCGAATTAATCCCGTGGCCGTATTCTGGCCATCGGGATCCAGTAGAGGTTATTTACATTGGGGTCGATCATGGCATCAGGCGAGATTTTTTTAACGCAGGAAGGTTTCCAAAAACTGAGCGATGAGCTCGATTATCTGAAGAACGCCAAACGCCGGGAAGTGGCCAGGCAGTTGGAAAAGGCCCGGGCGATGGGCGATCTTTCGGAGAATGCCGAATACGACTCGGCCAAAGATGCGCAGGCGCATTTGGAAAAAAAGATCAGGGATCTGGAAGATAAGCTTAGCCGCGCCCGTATTATCGAGAACGAGAATATCCCGAAGGACAAGGTTTATATCGGGGCCAAGGTGAAGCTCCGCGACGAAGACACGCAGGAAGAAATGGAATACAAGCTTGTCTCTGCGCCGGAATCGGATTACAGCGAAAACAAGATCTCTATCGAATCGCCGATCGGCAAGGCGTTGATGGGCCGCTCCAAGGGCGATCAGGTCGAGATCAAGATCCCCGCCGGATTGTTGAAATACAAGATTCTCGATATCACGCGTTAAAGAGGCAGATGGATAAAAGAGGTGCGACAAAGCAAGGGCTTATCGTTCTGGCCGTTATTTTCGGCGCGCTCGCTTTATACGCAGCCGTCCGGACCTTAACGGAAAATGACGAGGGCCGCGTGCGCAAGGTCATTTATGCGGCCACCCTGGGCGTTGAAAATGAGGACATCGCCCGGTGTTCTTCGTTTTTCTCGGATTCCTATTTGGATACGCAAGGCTACGATAAGGTCGCGGTCTTAAAGATCCTTTCGGATATTTTTAAATCTTTCCGCGACCTGAAAGTCGAGATCAAGCAGCTGAAGGTCGAGATAAAAGAGCTCGAGGCGGAGGCCAACATCGGCTTCAAGTGTTATATGAAAAAGGCGGCCGGCGAGCAGGTCTATTACGACGCGGGCAAGTTAAAAGTCATTTTCAAGAAGGAAGACGATCGATGGAAGGCGCGCTCCGTCGAATACACGGGCTCGGATCAGATGCTCTTTTTGAACGCGATCGCCTGATCCTGGGGCGAGAGTTTTTCGATGATCGACTCGAGCGCTCTTTTATAGATTTTTTTCATCTTTAGGCTCCCGCATGACTGGATCGCGCTTTTTTGCAAGTCGCACATCTGTTTTAAGGATGCGTCGTAAGACCCGCTCTTGGTAATCAGTTTTCTGAAGTTTTCTAAGTCCGCCGGCTTCTTATCTTTCTTCTCCAGGATTCTTTTAAATTCCTTTTTTTCTTTTCCTTTCAGGCGATGATAAGCCTGAAAGACGAGGAGCGTCTTTTTTGATTCGGCGAGGTCCGTCAAAATGGGCTTGCCGATGATTTTTTGAGAGGAGAAGAGGTCCAGGAAATCATCGTAGATCTGGAAGGCCTGGCCTGCGGCAAGCCCCAGGCGGGAGATCTTTTTGAGCTCCCCAGGGCCCGCGCCGGCAAGGATCGCGCCCATCAGGAGCGGGCATTCGAATGTGTATTTGGCGGTCTTGAGCGTATAGGTCAAAAAGATCATTTTTAAGGAGAGCTGGTCGATATTCTTGTGGCTGTAAGCAACATCGATGAATTCTCCGGCGCCCGTATAAGCTGCTGTTTCGACCAGTTTTTTTAAAGCCATTTCTTTGCGCGCCTTGTCTTCCTGGATGGACAAAAGGGCTTCTATAGCCAGGGCAAAGATGATATCTCCGGCAACGATTGCAAGCTCGGGCCCTATCCGCGCATCATCAGCCAGTTTTATCTTTTTGTCGAAAAGTTTATGCAGGGTCGGCTTGCCGCGCCTGAGGTCTGACTTGTCGATGACATCGTCATGGATCAGCATAAAATCGTGTAAAAGCTCGATTGCGGCGGCGCTTTTGAAAAGGCCGTTATCAGGGGCATGTTTTTTTTGCGCATAGCCCTTGTAGCCCAGGATGAAAAGGAGCGGCCGGATGCGCTTGCCTTCTCTTAGCACGAATTCCTGGCTGTTTTCAAGGAGCGCATCCGAGATGAGGCCTAAGCGGTAGCGCCTATTGGCATCTTTGAGGATATATCGCAATCCCGCGTTGATTTTTTTTAAGAAAGCGTCGATCATAGCGCCTATGTTAGCATAAATGACAATACGGGACAAGGGCCCCGTCTATTCTCTTGAAAAGCCGCTTTTCTTATACTATCATAGGAAGGCTGTATCCTTGTTCGCAAATGCTCACAAGGACTGCGCTGTATGCGCCTTTGGCGCACATCAAGGTGCTTGTATGGAAGATATTGTCATTATCGGAGGCGGTTTTGCAGGCTTACAAGCGGCGCGCATTTTTGCCAGGAATAAGTCCAAGCTGGGCACAAGGCGCGTGCTTTTGGTGGATGTCAAGGCCACCTTTGATTTTTTGCCTCTTTTACCGGACATATGCAGCGGCCGGATCCGTAAGGATTTCGCCACGATCGACTTATCGGAATATCTGTCAGGCCTTGGGGTGAATTTTGAGCAGAACGAGGTTGTGCGCATCGATCCCCAGACAAGAGAAGTTTTTTTAAAAAGCGGGGACACGCTTTCTTACGAATATCTCCTTGTCGCCTGCGGTTCTATGACTGATTTTTACGGGATGGCGGATGTCCAGCGACGGGCGCTCAAGCTGGATTCAGCCGAAGATGCGAGCGTCCTGGCGAATATCGCCAACACGTATCCCGGAAAAAAGATCCTTGTTGTCGGCGGCGGCTGCACCGGTATCGAGATCGCAAGCAGTCTCGCGGCTCTGTTCAGGCGCCGTAAGATCAGAAAATACAGCTTGAACATCATTGAAAAGTCCGAGGATATTCTTGGGTCTTTTCCTGAGAGGATAAAGGATTACTGCCGCATCAACTTAGCGGCGCTGAGGGTCAATATCTATTCTTTGTGTTCTTTAAAAGAGATTGTGGATAGCCGCTGTTTTTTATCCAACGGGATGGAATTCGAAGATTATCTTTTGATCTGGGCTGCCGGCGTTCAGACCCCGATTTTTGTCAGGGATTTAAAAGGTGAGAAAGACAGCCAGGGCCGCCTTTTGGTCGACAAAACCTTGAGGTTCCAGGAGCATATTTTTGCCGCGGGCTCCGTCGCCTGTTTTGAGCATAAGGGCAAGCCGTTGCGTATGGCATTCCGATTTTCTATTGCCCAGGCCACTGTTGCCAGCCGCAATATCCTGAGGCTTCTTTCGGGCAAGAAAAAGCTTATCCGTTACAGGCCGTTCGATCTCGGTTTTTGCGTTCCTATGGCGAACAGGAAATCCTGCGGAAAATTCCTGTTTTTCAAAACATGGGGGATCGCGGGCTGGTTTTTTCAGTACGCATCGTGCATTTATCGCAGCATTGGTTTTAAAAACAAATTCGGCATTGTGCGCGGGGCCCTTTTAAGATTATGGTGAACCAACGAACAGCATTTTTCCGGTGGGTTTGTATCGGGATGTTCCTTTTTTTTCAAGGATGCGCCACAACGCCATCCGCTGGAAATTTTCCTTATCCGACGATCACGATCCACGATGCGTCCTATTTTTCCTTGATGCAAATGTGCGAAAGGGTGGGATTAAAGTGGGATTATGATCCTTTGAGCAAGGAGATCGTCTTAAAAAAAGAGGCCAGGGAGATGAGGCTTCTTATCGGCAGTTCGTTGTTCTTCGACGGCGCGGCCAGGCATGAATTGTCCGCGCCCATTGAGATCAAGGACAGCGTTATCTATACGCCGATCGACTTGAGAGATTATATCGAGCCGCCTGCGTGCAGGCTTCCCGAGAAGCCTCTAAGCCGCGCCGGTGTTTATTTGAGGTCCGTGAACACGGTGATCGTGGATGCGGGCCACGGCGGCAAGGACCCCGGCGCGATCGGCCGTTACGGATTGAAAGAAAAAAGCGTCGTCTTGGACGTCGCCCAAAAAGTGCAGAAGGAGCTGGAGCGCTGCGGCCTGAAGGTTTATCTTACGCGCTCGTCGGATGAATTCATCCCGTTGTCGTCCAGGCCTGAGTTCGGCAACAGGAAAAAGGCGGACCTTTTCGTCAGCATCCACGCCAATGCGAACCGTTCCCGCTGGATCGAAGGCTTTGAAGTCTATTATCTTACGGAATCCGTTGATGACGACACAAGGGCCCTGGCTGCTGCGGAAAATCAATCCCTGGAAGTCGATAGCCAGAATCTAAGCTCGAAGGCGCTCGCCTTAAAGGCGATCCTTTGGGATATGATCTTTACGGAGAACAGGAAAGAGTCTGTCGCTTTGGCCAATTTCATCAGTAAGATCGTGGCCAGGAAGCTGGGCATGCAGCTTTTGGGCGTCAAGGGAGCGCCGTTTGCTGTTTTAAAAGGCGCGCAGATGCCGGCGGTCTTGGTTGAGGTCGGTTATATTTCGAACAAAGAAGGCGAGAAAAAATTGCGCGACCCTCTGTACCGCCAGAAGATGGCCCAGGCGATCGCCGAAGGCATCATGGGTTTTAAGGATTATTGCGAAAGGCGATAGTAAAGGAGCATAAAGTGGACAAACCGATAGGCGTATTCGATTCAGGGATCGGCGGGTTGACCGTCGTCAAAGAAGTGATCAAGCTCCTGCCGGATGAAGATATCATGTATTTTGGCGATACGGCCCGTGTCCCTTACGGCATCAAATCCCGTGAGACCATCATCAAATTCTCCTTAGAAAACACGCTTTTTCTTCTTCAGAAAGACGTCAAGATGATCGTGGTTGCCTGCAATACTTCTTCGAGCCTTGCGCTGCCTGTGATCCGCAAGCATTTCAAGATTCCCTTGATCGGCGTCATCATGCCGGGCGCCAAAGAGGCGGTTTATGCCACCAAGAATAAAAAGATCGGCGTCATCGGCACGCGTGCGACCATCAACAGCGGCGCGTATGAAGAAGAGATCAAGCGCCTGGACTCGAGCATAAAAGTTTTAAGCCAGGCCTGTCCCATGTTCGTGCCGTTGGTGGAGGAAGGGTGGAGTAATGACGATATCACGATGAAGATCGCTGAGAAGTATCTGACAAGTATGAAAAAGGCGGGCGTGGATACCCTTATCCTGGGATGCACCCACTATCCGCTGTTAAAACAAAAGATCCAGGTGATCATGGGTAAGGGCGTCAAGCTCATTGATTCCGCTCAGCAGGTGGCTGTTGAAGTCAAGCAGGTCCTGACGCAGGAAGGCCTGCTGCGCAGGGAAAAGGGCCGGCCCACGCGTGAATACTTTGTCAGCGATGAGGTCGCTATCTTTCAGAAAATCGCCAAGAGATTTTTAGGTGCGGATTTAAAAGAAGTCAGGAAGGTGTCCAATGTTTGAGATATCGGTTACCATGGATTTCAGCGCAGCCCATAACCTTCGCGGTTATCGCGGCAAGTGTGAAGAGTTTCACGGCCATAACTGGAAAGTGCAGGTTTCCTTAGCCAGCTGCCAGCTTGGCAAGATCGGCATGGTCGAGGATTTTAAAGCCATCAAACAGCGCCTTAAGGATATTTTGGCGCTCGTGGACCACAAGTACTTAAACAGTCTGCCTTATTTTAGGAAAGACAATCCTACGTCGGAGAATATCGCCAAGTTCATCTACGAGAGGATGAAGGTCAAAAGAAAGGTCGGCAGGCCGAAAGTTTTATCCGTCAAGGTCTGGGAAACAGAGCAGTGCGCGGCGATGTATTATGAGGAATAAGACAGGCCGGCGCGCAATCTGCCTTTTGTCCGGCGGGCTCGATTCGGCCACAACGCTGTATCTGGCGAAAAAACAGGGTTTCAAAGCGCGCGGCCTGATCTTTGATTATGGGCAGAGGCATAAAAAAGAGATTTTGTCCGCCCGAAGGATCTGCCGGGCCGCCAAGATCCCTTACGAGATTTTAAAAATAAGGCTTCCCTGGAAGGGCTCTTCGCTTTTGGACTTCGGCTTAGCTCTTCCTAGAGAGAAAAAGATAGGCAGGGGTATTCCGTCCACCTATGTGCCTGCGCGCAACACGATCTTTTTGAGCTTTGCCCTGTCTTATGCCGAGGCCATAGGCGCGGCAGATATTTTTATCGGCGCCAATGCCCTGGATTATTCCGGCTATCCGGATTGCCGGCCCGCGTATTTTCGCGCATTCCATGCGCTCGCGCAACTCGCGACCAGGCGCGGGATCGAACACCAAAAGATCAGGATCCGTACGCCGCTGGTCCATTTAAAAAAATCAGAGATCATAAGATTGGGGATGAAGTTGCGTGTGCCTTATCAGATGACGTGGTCCTGTTACGAGGGTAAAAAGAACGCGTGCGGTGCCTGTGACAGCTGTGTGTTAAGGGCCAAAGGATTTAGTGAGGCGGGGGTGCGGGACCCGTTGCTATAGAGGAATGCAAAAGTAATGGAAGATTCTTTAAGCGCACAATCAGGGATTTTTTGCCAAATGTCTGCAAGGGATTGCATTTTAGCTGTAGCGACACGCTCTTTGGAGCGTAACAGCGAAAATGCAAACCGCAGCAGACGGCAAAAAATACCGTGCGCAAA
>JAGVGA010000054.1 GCA_020057345.1 Candidatus Omnitrophota bacterium
CCAGCGCTTCTTTTTGACCAAGAAGTTTAGTCACTCCCGAATCGACAAGCCTGATCTCAGCGTCTATCTCCGAGGCGTTCCTTGAAAATATGCAGTGAACGCAAAGAACCAAAGCAGAACCCAATAAGATGAAAAGAATGATCGCTAAATAGAACATACCTTATTTCTCCCGGATCTCTTTGCCTTAAAAAGCGCGTCGTCCGAACAACGGACCAGATCCTCGTAGTGCGGCGCATCCTCGGGGAACGCGGCCACGCCGATGGAAACAGTTACGCTCACCCGTTCTTTGCGCAGGGTCATCTCGTGTTCGCTGAGCATCAGCCTATAACTCTCCGCCAGCCTCATCGCTTCCTCTTTGCGCGCATGCGGCAGGATCACACAAAACTCCTCTCCGCCGTAACGGGCGACGATGCTTCCCGGAAGATCAAAAAAATCCTTCAAAAACTTAGCCACTTTTTTCAAAACGATATCACCGCCCATATGGCCGAAGGAATCGTTGAATCTTTTGAAATGATCAATATCCAACATCAAAAAAGACAAAGGATCTGCGGCCCGCTGGGCCCGGATGAATTCTTCTTTAAGCCTCTCTAAGGCATAACGCCTCAAAAAGATCCCCGTCAGGCCGTCCGTGATGGAAAGCTCCTGCATATGGCGGAAGTAAACGGCATTCTCGATAGAAAGCTTGGCGATATCCGCGATAACGTTTAAGAACCTGAGATCATCGGACTGATAGGCGCCAAAGATCGCCGAATCGATCCTTAAGATCCCCAGCGAGCTTGTTTCTGTCACCAGAGGGACACAGATCAAAGACCCGACTGGGCGGGATAATTCCATTTTGATCCTATCGGGATTGAAACGGAAATCGCTCATTGCGTCTTCGACCAAAAGCGGCTTGTTGTGCCTGAGCGCCCACTGGTCAAAAAGATCGCCCATCTTTTCCTGGATCTTCAGCGTATCTATCTCCTTCTTGATCGCGCGCAATTCAAGCTTATGGGTCTTTTCGTTCAATAAATACAAGAGCACGTTGCCTTTAGCGCCGAAAGAACCGAAGGTCTCGCTGACGACGATATCGCAGATGCTGTCTAAGAATGTTTCGTTGTTCAGATCCTCGGTGAATTTCTCCAGACGCTGATAATTCCTGGTCTTCTTTTCCAAGGACCCATTAAGATCCGTCAGCCTCAGTATCTCCCTTTCATGAGAATTCATCTTCTCCTGAATTTCTTCGCGCTTTAAGCGCAGGAGATCCGTTTTATAAAGTTTGTTGCGGTAGAAGGCGTATAAACCGATGGCATAAATAAGGTAAAAGAAAAAAGCGTAGTGCAGGACTTGCAGGGAATTTTTAAGGATAATAAAAACAGGAAGGCTTAAAAAAGCCAGAACAATCAAAACGATTACAAAAGGCGAAAGTTTCTTACACAATGGTCTCTTCTGAGTCGGCATTAAAGAAGTGGACCTTACTCATGTCAAAAACCAGATCCATATCCTGGTTCACCGCCGGCCGGTCGTGGGCGCCGACGCGGGCGATAAAGGAATGTTTGCCGGTGTTCAAATAAAGGTAGACCTCGGATCCCATGGGCTCGACCACTTCGCACGTGACTTTGACCACATTTTCCGCAGGAGCTTCGGAAACGAATAATTTATCGTAGATGTCCTCCGAACGGATACCAAAGATGATCTCTTTTCCTGTAAAAGGCGCGATCTTGTCCGCCATCTCTTTTACGATCCTGACGCGGATCGCCCCTTCGTCAAAATAGAAATGATCGTTGTTCTTTACGATCTTGCCCTTCATGAAGTTCATCGGAGGACTGCCGATGAAGCCGGCGACGAATTTATTGACGGGTTTATCGTAGATCGTGATCGGGTCCGCAATCTGCTGGACCACGCCGTCTTTCATGACGGCGATGCGATCGCCCATGGTCATGGCCTCGGTTTGATCGTGAGTGACATAGATCATGGTCGTCTGAAGCCGGAGATGAAGCTTGTGGATCTCCGTGCGCATCTGCACGCGGAGTTTCGCATCCAGGTTGCTTAAGGGTTCGTCAAAAAGAAAGACCATGGGCTTGCGCACAATGGCGCGGCCGACAGCCACGCGCTGGCGCTCGCCGCCGGAAAGCTCGCGGGGCTTCCTCTCGAGATAATTTTTGATGCCGAGGATGTCTGCGGCTTCATTGACGCGGCGGATCACTTCGGATTTCGGATAGCGCTTGAGGATAAGGCCAAAAGCCATATTCTCGTATACGGTCATGTGGGGATAAAGCGCGTAGTTCTGGAAGACCATGGCGATATCGCGGTCTTTGGCAGGGACGTCATTGACCAGGCGGTCGCCGATGTAAATCGACCCCTCGGTGACCTCTTCCAAACCGGCCACCATCCTTAAGGTCGTGGATTTGCCGCAACCCGATGGTCCGACTAAGACGAGGAATTCTTTGTTCTCAACGCCGAGGTTCACGCGATCAACAGCGCGCACATTGCCGGCGTATATCTTACTCACATTTCTAAGGCTGACCTGTGCCATTTCCTCGCTCCGCTCCGAGTGTAAGGTTTATAAGTGTAAAGTTTTATGTTCCAACTTGCTCACTAACACTTACACACTTAA
>JAGVGA010000018.1 GCA_020057345.1 Candidatus Omnitrophota bacterium
AAACAGAACCCTTCCTTTACAAAAAAGGGATTTTTGATATAATGCTCCAATCAATTTTAGAGGAGTAATGAACAAACAGACCGTCAGGGATATTTCCATCAAAGACAAAAAAGTCATCATGCGGGTGGACTTCAATGTCCCGCTTGACAAGAAGACAAATGCTATTTCGGATGACACGCGGATCACCGCAGCTCTGCCGACAATCGAATACATCCTTAAAAATAACCCGAAAAAACTTATCCTGATGACCCACTTGGGCAGGCCGGATGGACAGGTCAAAGAGGAACTCAGACTCAATCCTATAGCCCAAAGGCTCCAAGACCTGCTGAAAACCCCTGTCAAAAAACTCAATGAATGCGTAGGGGAGGAAGTGAAAAAGGCGATCAATGATTCCAAAGAAAAGGTCATCTTGCTGGAAAACTTAAGGTTCCACGCCCAGGAAGAAGAGAATGACCCTGTGTTTGCCAAAGAATTGGCTTCCCTGGCGGATGTTTACGTCAATGACGCGTTCGGCACAGCGCACCGCGCGCATGCATCCACTGAAGGCGTTGCGCATATTCTGCCTGCGGTAGCCGGGTTCCTACTGGATAAAGAGATCGAATATTTAGGAAAAGCGCTCGAAAAACCTGAAAAACCTTTTGCCGTGATCTTAGGCGGAGCCAAGGTCTCGGATAAGATCGGCGTCATTGAACATTTACTGAAAAAAGCGGATGTGCTGGTTATCGGCGGCGGCATGGCCTATACCTTCCTCAAGGCCCAAGGCATCAACATAGGCAGATCCAAACTTGAGGCAGATAAGATCAATCTCGCTAAACAAACCTTGGATGAAGCCAAGAAGAAAAAGGTCGTTGTCGCACTTCCTATTGACCATTTGATCGTCGACAGTATCGATACGCCGACGCGGATCGAGATAACAAAAGACCAGAATATCCCCGAGGGCATGATCGCGGTAGATATCGGCCCGAAAAGCATCGAGCTTTTCAAAAATACCTTGAAAAAAGCCAAGACCATCTGCTGGAACGGGCCTCTGGGCATCTTTGAGAACGATCAGTTTGCCAAGGGAACAAAAGAGATCGCGGAATTTATTGCGAAGCTCAAAGCCAAAACCATCATCGGCGGCGGAGACACGGCGAGCGCCATTGCAAAATTCGGCTTAGGAAAAAAGATGACCCATATTTCCACAGGCGGAGGGGCGTCGCTTGAATTCATGGAAGGTAAGGCCCTTCCCGGGATAGCCGCTTTAAAGGACAAATAGATGAGAAGAAAAATCATCGCAGGAAACTGGAAGATGAACAAAACAACGACGGAAGCGATCGAGCTGGCGAACGGCCTGACCAGAGAGCTTTATAAGATCGAAGACGTGCAGATCGTGGTTTGCCCGCCTTTTACGGTATTGGAGGAAATCTCCGAGGTCATCTATGAATCCAACATTAAATTAGGCGGTCAGAACATGCACTGGCAGGATTCGGGCGCGTTCACAGGTGAGATCTCCGCGCCCATGCTTAAGGACATGGGTTGCGAATTCGTGATCCTGGGACATTCCGAGCGCAGGCAATTCTTTTTTGAGACCAATGAGACAGTGAATAAAAAAGTGAGGGCCGCTTTAAAACACAATCTGACGCCTATTGTCTGCGTTGGCGAAACCCTTCAAGAACGCGAAGCGAATAAGACTTTCGATGTCATAAAAGACCATGTCTACAATAGCCTGATCGATCTGTCCGAAGAGGAAATACAGAAAACCATCATCGCTTACGAGCCTGTCTGGGCCATAGGCACGGGCAAAACCGCGACCCCTGAGCAGGCGCAAGAGGTCCACCAGTATATCCGCGAACTATTGGAAAAGCGCTATTCAAAAGAAGTCGCCGAGAACATCGTCATCCAGTATGGAGGAAGCGTCAAACCCGAAAATATCCGCGAACTGACTTCCAAAAAGGACATCGACGGCGCGCTGGTGGGCGGAGCAAGCCTTGACGTAAAAACCTTTGCGGATATCGTTAGGAATACTTCACTAAAAAAAGGAGCGTAATTTTATGTTCGGCTTTGTCATCACGATCCATGTTTTAGCGTGCATTCTGTTGATCCTGATCGTTATGGTCCAACAGGGGAAAGGCGGAGGCCTGATCGCTACGCTCTCATCCGCTGAGTCCATCTTTGGCACAAAAACGAACACATTCCTTATCAAGTCGACCTCAGTCCTTGCGGTCATATTCTTCATCACTTGCCTGAGCCTGGCGTTTTTATCCATCCAGAAAAATAAATCTCTGATCGAGACGTCGTATAAACCCTCATCCATCCCTGCAACAGCGCCGTCCGCGCCTCAGGCTGCGGCAGCGACTACCTCAACAACGCCTCAAGCGCCGGCCGCGCCTGTTCCACCGGCAGCACAGGTAATCGTTCCTGCACAAGCGCAAGTGACTCCTCAGACTCAGCCCGCACAGCCGGTTTCAGCGCCTGTTGAAAAGAAATAAAAACCATCCGCAGAATCTGGTATAATACTTGTGACTATGCGAAGCTTGGAACGGATCAATAACTCCGCTCAGTTCATTTTAAACCGGCTGCTCATTGTCTTCTTCTTCGGCCTCCTCATCATCTACGGATCCCGCGAAGTCGCAGACCTCGACCTGTGGCTCCATCTAAAAACAGGAGAGGTCATCGTCCGCGCTGGATCCGCCCCCCTGTACGATATATTCTCTTACACGCTCAACCATAAGTCCTGGGTCAATCACGAATGGTTCTTCCAGGTCCTGGTTTATATCAGCCACAACCTCGCCTCGTTCGACGGCATCATCCTCTTGCAAAACATCGTGATTGTCGCCACGTTTCTCTTGCTTCTGCTTTTTGCTTTAAATAAGAAGAACCATGTCTATGTTTTTACTATCCTTTATTTAACGCTTCAGACCGTCGCCTATCGCTTCACCATCAGGCCTGATATCTTCAGCCTGTTTTTTCTCGCTCTTTATCTTTCCGTTATCCAGAAATTCGTTTCAGGCAAGCCGACGGCGCTCTGGCTGCTGCCTCTGGCTCAAGTCCTTTGGGTCAATATCCACGGGTTCGCCTTTACAGGCCCGGCCGTCATTTTGACCTATCTCTGCGGAGAGCTCATCAAGCGCTCGGCGCGATTACCTTATGACTGGAAAAACGTCAACCTGCTCACCGACAGACAGCTCAGGCAGCTTTTTGTGGTTTTTTTACTTTCTTTACTTGCGTTTTTCATCAACCCTGCGGGCTTAAACGGTGCGGCTTATCCTCTTTCCGTCCTCGGCTCAATCTCCGGAAAAGGGAAGATGGTCTTTCAATATATCCAGGAACTTGCCAAACCGATCACCTTTAAGAATATATTTTCTTCGAATGATTTCTCCGTCTACAAGTTCTTCATCCTAATATCCCTTTTTTCGTTCCGCATGAATCTGAAAAAGATCAACATTTCCGACTTGATACTATGGGCCTTATTTTTAGGATTTTCTTTACTGGCGATCCGCAACGTCGCCTATTTTTCTATAGTTGCGGCTTTCATGATCTTTGTGAATATACAGGGAGCTGAAAAACAGGGCAAGGAGTTCATTCTGAAAAGGTCCGGGCCGTCGCTCAAGACCGCTTTATTCTATGCGATGGCCGTTTTTCTCTTCTACTATCCTTTCAAAGGCGCCCAAGTATACCTTAAAGGCGCGCGCTATAATTTTGACGACTATACACAGAAGTCTTTCCTCTGGGGGATCTCTGCGGACCGATACCCGAAAAAGGCGGTGGATTTCTTACTGACCCATAAATTCCCAGAAATTATGTTCAATGACTTTAATTCCGGCTCTTACCTCATCGGGCGCGCGTACCCTAAGCGCCGCGTGTTCATCGATGGAAGGACAGAGCTTTACGGGCCTGACTTTTTCTCGAACTATATCGCTGTCGGCGAAGGAAAAAAAGACGCCATCGAGAAGACGATCAAAAAATATGCCTTAAAAGGGTTTTTCCTGACGTGCAACCCGCGCGACGTCAACAACGGCCTTTTGAAATATTTGGCATACAGCGCAAAATGGAAAACCGTTTATTTCGATGAGTCGGCGATCATCTTCCTTGAGGACAATAAAGAAAACGCCGAGCTCATAAAAAAATATAAGGTCAATCTCAAAGGCTGGAGGCCGATTTTCCCTGATCTCCTAAAAGTCGGGATCTCTTTCAGGTATCCTTCGCCATACTTGGCCAGGGCCCGCTTCCTGGATATGCTCGGATTTTATAAAGCCGCTTTCAGGGAGGCGAAGATCGTGCTTTCGCTTATGCCCAACAACGCGGAAGCGCTCAAATACGCTTCTGTCTACTATCTTGAAGAAAGAAATTTCTTGGAGGCATATAAAAACGCAAGAAACTCTTTGTTGGCTAACCCCAATGACCTGGAAATGCGCACCAAGCTCGCTCTTATCTATTACCGCATGAACGAACAAGACAAGGCGATGACACTTATTGATTCCATTCTCAAGAAGTCACCTAAATACGCGTATGCCTATTACACAAAAGCCCTGATCATCCGCGAAAAAAACATAAAAAAAGGCAAAGAGCTCTTAAATCAAGCGATCAAAATCCTGCCGAAAAACCCTGCTTACCATAACCTCTTAGGCGACCTCTTGGCACAAGAAAACAATAAAACCGAGGCTAAAAAAGAGTGGGGCCTGGCATTTGAATACGATGGCTCCAATGAAGAGATTAAAAAGAAGCTTGGGATTACCTAAGACATACGGACAAATAGAGTTATATTTCTCTTGTTTTTAGCGTTTTTTTCTGTATAATATAGCCCTATGTTAATCGAATTACTAAAGCCAACCATCGTCACCTTCATCCCTATTTTTTTGGCCGTAGATATCATCGGCACGGTCCCGATTTTCCTGTCTTTAACCGAAAATCTCACCGATAAACAGAAAAACAAGGTCCTCACAGACTCCTGCATCATCGCGGCACTGCTTGCGGTCGTCTTTGTTTTTTTAGGAAAGCTCATTTTACGCGGCCTCGGCGTGACTATCGATGATTTCAAGATCGCCGGTGGCATTTTGCTTTTTATCTTATCGGTTTATCTGCTTTTACCTGGGAAAACCAGGGATTTTGTCAACTTGTCCTTGTCCGAAGATATCGGGGTGTTCCCGTTAGCAACGCCTTTGATCACAGGCCCTGCCGTGCTCGTGACAACCATCATGCTTCTGGACAGCTCGGGTCTGATAATCACGCTCACAGCCCTCATATTGAACATGCTCGTGGCGTGGCTCGTCTTACGGTTTTCTACGCTTCTGATCAAAGTCATCGGCAGTTCCGGGGTCAAGGCGCTTTCTAAGATCAGCTACATATTCCTGGCAGCGATCGGCGTCATGATCTTAAGGCAGGGGATCGCCGGAACTATTTTTTCATTCTGATATGGCCCAAAAAGTCATCACATTTATTCTGGCGGGAGGCAAGGGCGAGCGGCTGCATCCTTTAACAAGGGACAGGGCCAAGCCGGCTGTCCCGTTCGGCGGCATCTACCGGATCATCGATATCACTCTTTCCAACTGCATCAACTCGGGCCTGCGAAAGATCCACGTCCTCATCCAGTATAAATCCATGTCTTTGCAGCGTCATTTGCGGCTCGGATGGAATTTCCTGAACTCGGAACTCGGCGAATATGTAGATGTCATCCCCGCGCAGCAGCGCGTGGGGTCAGACTGGTATCTAGGCACGGCGGACGCTATCTATCAGAATATCTATACCATCGAGCAGGAAAAGGCGGATGACGTATTGCTCCTCGCCGGCGACCATATCTACAAAATGAACTACCAAATGATGCTCGACTTCCACCGGCAGAACGATGCCGATCTAACCGTCGCTGTAGTCGAATTTCCGAAAGAGATGGCTTCGGGCCTCGGCGTCATCCAGACCGACGAAACCAACAAAGTGCTGGGTTTTGAAGAAAAACCAATCCAGCCAAAGACTATTCCCGGCAAACCCGATATGATCTACGCATCCATGGGCATCTACGTGTTCAAGCGCTCTGCCTTAGAAGAGGAGATGACTGATGACGCGGCCCGGGGCTCTTCTCACCATGATTTCGGCAAAGACATCATCCCGCAGATGATCAAGAAGAAGAAGAGGGTATTCGCTTACAATTTTAAGGACGAAAACAAAAAAGAGGCGCTCTACTGGCGCGATATCGGGACGCTTGATGCCTATTATGAAGCCAATATGGACCTCATCCAGGTCACTCCGGTCTTTAATCTATATGACGTGGACTGGCCTATCCGCACTTATCAGGAACAATTCCCGCCGGCAAAGACCGTTTTTGCCGGTGATGAAAACCCGGACCGCATCGGCCTTGTCCTTGATTCCCAGATCTCCAGCGGCTGCATCGTTTCCGGAGGCAGGGTCCAGCGCTCCATCCTTTCTCCGAATGTCAGGATCAACAGCTACAGCGAAGTCTATGACTCCATCCTCATGGAAGGCGTCAATGTCGGCAGGTACGTTAAGATCCGGCGTGCCATCATCGACAAAGACGTCAATATCCCGCCCGGCACTGTCATCGGCTACAACTTAAAAGACGACAAGAAACGGTTCACGATCTCTGAAAACGGCGTCATCGTTGTGGCCAAAGGAACAGAGATTAAATGATCCGCAAAGCCCAGGTCAAAGACGCCAAAAAGATCCAACGCCTCATCAACAGCTACGCCTCCAAGGACCTGATGATGCCTCGTTCTTTAAACGAGATCTTCGAGAACATCCGGGATTTCTGGGTCGAGGAGGGCAATTCAAAAAATATCGTCGGATGCGTTGCGCTCCATATCGTCGGATGGGACAACCTCGCTGAAATCAAATCCCTGGCTGTTGAGAAGAAATTCCACGGCAAAGGCGTCGGCGGTTCCTTGATCCAGGCCTGTTTGGAAGAGGCTTTAGATCTGGAACTCGGTCGGGTGTTTGCGCTCTCTTATAGGCCTAAATTTTTCAAGAAATTCGGGTTCAAAGTCGTCTCAAAGTCGAAGCTCCCCCATAAAGTCTGGGCAGAGTGCTGCAATTGCCCGAAATTCCCGGATTGCAGCGAGATCGCATTGATAAAAAAAATATAAGGAGGAAACTTTATGATGGATTATTTATTGACGGAGCAACAGGTCATGATCAGGGACCTGTGCCGGCAGATCGCGCAGGAAAAGATCGCTCCTGTGGCTGCCGAATATGACCGCTCGGAAGAATTCCCATGGCCGATCGTCAAGGCCCTGGCGCAGGCAGACATTTTCGGCGTCTCGGTCCCCGTCGAGTACGGCGGCCTGGGCGGCGGCGTCCTGGAGACTTGCATCGCCACCGAAGAGCTCTCCCGCGCCTGCGGCGGCATCACGCTTTGCTTTGCGGCGTCTTACCTGGGGCTGGACCCGATTTTGCTGTTCGGCACGGATGAACAAAAAAAGAAATATCTTCCTGACCTGGCCAGCGGAAAAAAGATCGCCGCGTTCGCCGTTACCGAGCCCGCAGCGGGATCGGATGCCAGCGCCATCCAGACCACGGCAAAAAAGAAAGGCGATCATTACGTCTTAAACGGATTAAAGCATTTCATCACCAATGGCGGTGATGCTGAGACATATGTTGTCATCGCCATGACAGACAAAACAAAAGGGGCGCGCGGAGCCACTGCCTTTATCTTAGAAAAAGGGATGAAGGGATTCACGTTCGGCAAAAAAGAAGATAAGCTCGGCATACGCGCCTCGTCCACGCGCGAATTGATCTTTACGGACTGCGAAGTCCCGAAAGAAAACGTATTAGGAAGAGAAGGGCTGGGTTTCATCGTGACCATGAAGACTTTTGATGTTTCCCGTCCCGGGGTCGCGTCTCAGGCGCTCGGCATCGCGGCCGGCGCTCTTGATGCGGCCACGAAATACGCCAAAGAGAGGGTCCAGTTCGGAAAGCCCATCTCGAGCTTTCAAGGCATCCAGTGGATGCTTGCGGATATGGCAACGCAGGTAGAGGCGGCCCGTGCCCTTATCTATTCCACGGCGCGCATGATCGACGCAGGCGTCAAGAACGTCTCCAAAGAATCGGCCATGGCCAAGCTATTCGCCTCTGATGTGGCCATGAAGGTCACGACAGACGCGGTTCAGATATTCGGCGGCTACGGATATATAAAAGATTATCCGGCGGAAAAATATATGCGCGATGCCAAGATCACGCAGATCTATGAAGGCACCAACCAGATCCAGCGCAGCATCATCGCGCTCCAGCTCATCAAGGAGATGGCTAAGTAATGAACAGCGTCATCGTCTGCATCAAGCAGGTCCCCGAGACAACCGACGTCAAAATAAATCCTGAGACGAACACTCTCGTACGCGAAGGGGTCAAATCCATCATCAACCCTTTTGACATGTACGCCATTGAAGAGGCTGTGCGTTTAAAGGAAAAATTTGGCGTAAAAGCAATCGTTTTGTCCATGGGGCCGCCTCAGGCGGAAGCAGCTTTGAGAGAAGCGATCTCGATGGGAGCGGACGAGGCGTATCTGGCGAGCGACCGCGCTTTTGCCGGCTCGGACACTCTGGCGACAAGCTACACGCTGGCCAAGGCGATCAAAAAGATCGGCGATTTTTCAGTTATCCTTTGCGGAAAACAGGCTTCCGACGGAGATACAGCCCAAGTCGGGCCGGGGATCTCGACTCATCTGGATATCCCCCAGGTCACTTATGTCAAAAAGATCGAGGAGATCAAAGAAAATACGGCGCGCGTGGAACGTATGACCGAAGAGGGGTTTGAGATCCTTGAATGCCCCCTGCCGTGCTTGTTTACGGTCGTCAAAGAGATCAATGAACCGCGCCTGCCTTCTTTAAAAGGTATCATGAAGTCTAAGAGCGCCAAGATCCATCTCTTAACAGCCCAGATGTTAGAACTGGAAGAAGACCGCATCGGCTTAAAAGGTTCGCCGACGCAGGTCGTCAAGATCTTCTCCCCTGAACGCAGAAAAGGCGGCGAGATCTATAGCGGCGCAGCGGAAGAAGGCGTTGATAAGCTTGTCGCAATCTTGAAAAAGGAATTGTACGCGTGAGGATCAATGTCCCTCCATATAAGTAAAGAAAATTGCGTAGGATGCACGCTCTGCGTCAAGGCGTGCCCATTCGCCGCCCTGACCATGGTCGAGAAAAAGGCCGTGGTCAACCTCGATCTGTGCACTTTGTGCGGAGCCTGTGTTGCGGAGTGTAAATTCGAAGCGATTGCCCTCAAACGCGAAAAAACCGATTTCGTAAACCTGGAGTCCAAAGGCGTCTGGGTCTTCTGCGAGCAAAAACGAGGAGTGATCCAGTCTGTGAGTTATGAGCTTTTGGGCAAAGGCCGCGAGCTCGCTACAAAGCTTAAAACAGAACTCTGTGCGGTCCTCTTAGGCCATGAAGTCGAACAAAAAACGCAGGAACTCATCTGCCGCGGAGCAGATGTCGTTTATCTCGTGGATCATCCCGCGTTAAAAAATTTCCTTGACGATCCGTATACGAATGTTTTAGTGCGCCTCATAAAAAAATACAAGCCTGAGGTCGTTCTCAGCGGAGCGACCTCTGTCGGCCGCTCGCTCATCTCGCGCGTCGCGGTCAAGATCCACGCCGGCCTGACCGCTGACTGCACGGGCCTGGATATCGACGAACATAAAAGGCTCCTGCTTCAGACGCGGCCGGCTTTCGGCGGCAACATTATGGCCACGATCATCACGCCAAACCACCGTCCGCAGATGGCGACTGTCCGCCACAAAGTCATGAAAGAGGCGGCGATCGACCCAAAACACAAGGGAAGGATCGTCAAAGAGACTTTTGAGGAGGACACGTTCGTATCAAGGACAAAAATACTGGACGTCATCGAGGAGATCTCCTCAACAGTGAATATCGCTGAGGCGGATGTCATCGTCTCCGGAGGGCGCGGCATGAAAGGGCCTGAAAATTTCAAATTGCTCGAAGACCTCGCCCGCGCCCTGAACGCGGCGGTTGGCTCCTCGCGCGCCGCGGTTGACAGCGGCTGGATGCCTTATTCGCACCAGGTGGGCCAGACCGGCAAGACCGTCTGCCCTAAGATCTACATCGCCTGCGGCATCTCCGGGCAAATACAACATCTGGTCGGCATGCAGTCCTCCAAGACCATCGTCGCCATAAATTCTGATCCGCACGCGCCTATTTTTCAGGTGGCGACATTCGGCATCGTCGGCGATCTCTTTGAGGTCGTTCCCCTTTTAACAAAAAAATTCAAAGAGGCGTTTGAATAAGCCATGTATTTTAAAAAATTAGAGATTGCCGGTTTTAAATCTTTCGCCGAAAAGACCATTTTACACTTTGAGCCCGGCATCACGGCTGTCGTCGGCCCAAATGGCTGCGGAAAATCTAATATCTTCGACTCGATCCGATGGTGCTTGGGCGAGCAATCCATCAAATCCCTGCGCGGCGCCAAGATGGAAGACGTCATCTTCAACGGAACGGAGAGCGTTCTTCCCCAAAACGCTGCCGAAGTCTCTCTGACGATCTCCAACGAAGCAAAAATCCTCCCGATCGAATATGACGAGGTCACGATCACGCGCCGGCTCTTGCGGTCAGGGGAAAGCGAATACCTTCTTAATAATAATGCGGTACGCTTAAAAGACATCAACGAGCTCCTGATGGGCACGGGCATAGGCGCGGAATCCTACTCGCTGGTCGAACAAGGAAAGATCGACCTTGTCATAAGCTCAAAACCTGAGGACAGGCGCCTGGTCTTTGACGAGGCTACCGGCGTCAGCAAATATAAAGCCAAAAAAAGAGAGGCGATGAAAAAGATGGAGGAGACGGACAATAATCTCCTGCGCGTCAACGACATCATCGCAGAAGTCAAGCGCCAGATCGGATCCATCGAGCGCCAGGCGAGCAAGGCCCGACGGTACAAGGAAGTCTTCGACAAGCTCAAAGAATCGGAGCTTAAATACTCCACCAAAGAGATCAGGATCTTAAAGAACGACCAAGCCATGCTCTCGGAGATGGCAAAAAAATCGCTTGAAGAAGAACGCCAGCTCAATTCACAGCTTGAAGAGTTGGACAACAAGCTCATGCACCAGCAAAGGGCGCTCCAGGAGATGGAGGCATCGCTCGCGGCTTTAAAAGACGAAATCTCGGGGCTAGAGAGCGCCAACGAAAGGAATATTCAGCATATCCGCCTCAACCAGGACAGGATCGTGGATTTAAACTCGCACGCCGACCTCCTGGATTCCCAAAAAGACCAGATCAAGCAGAAAATCGCCGGCCACGAAAAGAGCATCGCAGAACTAAACGAGCAGTTTTTGTCCCTGCATGAGGTCTTTGCCAAAAAGCAGGCAGACATAAACGAAAAAGAATCGCGTCTGGGCGAACTCATCATGCAGATCGAACAGGCCCAGCAGGAGACAAAAACATTAAAGACGAGGGTCTTTGATCTGAGCATGAACCAGACCCAACTCAACAACCAAATCAACGAAAATTCCAACAGCCTGCACACCTTGCTCGCCCGCCAGCGCCGCCTGGAGACAGAAAAGATCAAAACAGGCGAGGAAAATCAGGAGATCATCAGTAACCTTGAGAGCGTCAACCAGGAAATCTCCAAGCAAAAAGAAGAGATCAACGTAGTCATGGCGAGGCTCGATGTTTTAAAAAATGAAAAGGAAAATCTCGAGAACCTCCTTCGAAATCAGGAGGTTTCTTTAAGAAAATTCGAAAATGAAAAACTGAGCCTTCTATCCCAGGCCGCTTTTTTAAAGGAACTGAAGGTAAAATACGACAGCATCCCTCAGGCGCAGAGCGGTATCTTGGAGATAAACGCTTTACCTCATGATAAGATATCGGGCGTGATCGCGCATGCGAAAGACGTCACGTTCAACGAGAGCACAAAGACATACAGGGTCACCTGTGAAATAAAATTCATCTCCTTTGACTTAGATAAATTGGAAACAAGGATCGATGAGGCCGCCAAAGAGATCGAGCTCCTGGTTCGGCAGATGTCGGAGAAAGAGCAAGAGCTCATGGCCCACCTGAAAAACATGACCGCTGCCGAAGAAGAGCTCCAGACCGAAAAATACGACCTGACGAACAAAGAAGCGGCGGCGTCGAACATCTCGGACAACGCGCGCAAAATCGAAGATGAGCTCTCGCTCATCACGCTTGAGCTCGAGGAAGTCGTTGAAGAGCTAAAAAGATCACGCGATAAAGAAGCAAGGCTTAAAGGCGATCTCGATCACCTCAAGTCCGAGATGGCGTCCATAGACGAGCGGATGCAGCAGAATGCGGCCTTGATCAGTCAGAACAGCGCAGCGAAAGAAAAGATGCTTGTAGAATTAGCGCAGCTGAAGACCGAGCTCGCTAACCAGAAATCCAAAGAAGACACGCTTACGGCCAATCTGAACTTTTTTAAAGAATCCTTGAGGCAGGACTCCCAGACACTGAATACCAACGATCAAGAGATCAGTGTCTCCCTGCAGAAATCCGGTGAATTAACCGTTGAATCCAAAGCCCTGGAAATCCAGACCGAGACCAACAAAACGGATATCGAGTCAAAAACAAAAGAGCTCAGCCGATTAAGTTCGATCCGCACCGAAGAGATCAACGGCCTGGACTTCACGCAAAAACAGATCATCGATTTCGAAGCAAAAGCGGATAAGATAAAAGACGACAATCACCGTTATCAGATGCAGGAACAGGAGATCAATTTCAAACACTCCAATATCAAGAACAGGATCCTGCAGTCCTACACCGTTGACCTCGATGAAACGCCGTTTTCTGCAGATGAGGCTGTAATGGATGAGATCAACATGGAGGCGCTCTCCGGGGAAATAACGATCTTCAAGGAAAAGGTCGAATCTTTCGGAACGGTGAACCTGGTCGCCATCGAAGAGCTTGAAGAGCTGAAAAACAGGTATGATTTCCTGACGCACCAACAGAACGATCTGAACCTCGGCAAGGAATCGCTCCATAACGCGATATTGAAGATCAACCGCACCACGCGCAAAATGTTTTTAGAGACATTCCAGATCGTTGCCGAGGAGTTCAAAAACTACTTCAAACTATTGTTCAACGGCGGAGAAGCCAAACTTTTTTTACTTGATGAAGAAGATGTGCTTGAGTCCGGCATCGAGATCATCTGCCGGCCACCGGGTAAAAAACTCCAGAATATATCGCTTTTCTCCGGCGGAGAAAAAGCGCTTGCCGCGATAGCGCTCATCTTCGCTATTTTTAAGACCAAGCCGTCGCCCTTCTGCGTCTTAGATGAGATCGATGCGGCGCTGGATGAGTCCAACATCGACCGGTTTAGCCGCATGCTCTCGGACTTTGCCAAGACATCGCAGTTCATCGTCATCACCCATAATAAAAAGACGATATCCCGCGCCAACGTCATGTACGGCATCACCATGGAGCAGTCCGGCATGTCCAAGATCGTCTCTGTCAAACTCCATGAGAGCGAAAACCACAAAACAACTTCCGCTTAAAGATTCAAGGAAAATTCGGGCAGGACTAGCTTTTGAAAGGGGCGGTGCTGACTTTATTCTTGCCGCTGCGCTTAGCTTCGTACAGCGCCAGATCTGCGGCATGAATGAGCTCTGATTTATTGCTGCCGTCATCGGGAAAAGAAGAAACGCCGATGCTCACCGTTATTTTCTGGAGCGGATGGTCGGCATCTTTAAGAAATTGATGCTGCTCGATATTGGCGCGGATCCTCTCAGCGATGACCATGGCGTCTTTCTTGGAGGCATCCGGCAGGATAATAGCGATCTCTTCGCCGCCGTAACGGCAGACATAATCCACTTTTCTCGAAGAATCGCTGACGATCCTGGATATCTTGATCAGGATCTCGTCGCCCTTCTGGTGGCCCCACGTATCGTTGTAATTCTTGAAATTGTCGATGTCCAGCATGATGACGCTTAAGAACGACATCTGATCTTTGGCAAACGCCAGCTTCTCGTCAACATGGCGCTGAAAATAACCATGGTTCCACAGATCGGTCAAGGCGTCCTTGTGGGCTTTCATCAGGGTCAGCTCGTAAAGCTTGGAGTTCTCGATCGCCAGGCCCGCCTGGTTGGCGAACATCATCAAGACGCGGATATCGTCTTTGGAGATCGAGTGCTGGGTAAAGAGATTATCAGCAACGATCAGCCCGATCGATTTATCCTTTGCCTTCAAAGGGATCACGAGAAATTCATCCGAGGAAAAGACGGAAAGGAGGGGATCTGAAGGAAAATTCGCCATATTCTCCTTCTTTATATGGAACGGCATCCCGTCATTAAAGGCCTTGGCCAATATACCACCCTGAGATTCCAGCAGGGGCACTTTCAAATTCCTGACCAGATTGATAAATTTTGAGTTATTCAGGTTGTTCTTGAAGTGGCCGAAGGAATTGACGAGATCGTCCAAGTCCATCTTTTCCTTGTCGATCAACCCCCAGATACGGCCCGCCTCTTCGCCGTTGTCAGGGCCGATGCTTATCTTTCCTTCGAGGTTCTTGCCCTGATTATCCAACAAAAGAAGCATGGCGCGGTTAAAACCAAGGCCGGTATGGGAGGTGACTCCCGTCAAGATAATAAACAGGATCTCCTCGAGCTCAAGCGTCCTATGCATGGCATTGGAGATCTCATAAAGCGTAGAGAGCTCCTGGCGCGCCTTGGTCAGCTGCTCTAGGAGAAGGTCCTGATTCTGGCCTGTTTGTGGTCCTGTGGATTCCTTCATAGTTATGTTAAAATCTAACACAGCCGGCCCCGAAAGTCAAGTCGGGGGAGCGACCTTGACATAACCTTAATCATATGTTAAACTTTCAAAAATTTTATGCTTGCAAAATATTTAGTCGGAATCAATTGGGCTGATTTTCTGATCATCGGCATCATCGCCAGGATGTGCTTCATCGGCACCAAGACCGGGATTGGGATCGAGCTCTTCAAACTCCTCAATCTATGGCTGGTGACGGTCATCTCTTTTCACGTCTACACCACTCTTTTGTCCGACTGGCTCAATTTCCGCCTGCCCGCGCTCCCGTTAGACGCGGGTGATGTCTTTGTCTTTGTGGCGCTTGCCACCGTCATCACCATCGTCTTAAGGATCATCCGCGAATCGTTCTTCCTTTTGGTAAAGATAGAGGCAGAGGGGACCTTCAACAAATTGAGCGGATTAATCATCGGAGCGGTCCGGGGCTTATGGATCTCAAGCATCTGCCTTTTCGTCATGACGATCTCCACTGTCGGATACCTTGAAGTAAGCGCCAAATCCTCGCTTTTCGGCCACAAGCTCATCAATCTGGCCCCCCAGATCTACAAAGGCAGTTTTGAAGGCCTCTTCTCCAAATTTATGCCCGGTGCCGCTGTCAACGAAGAAGTGTCCAAAGTCCTGGAACGCTAATAGAAAGAGACTCATGAGATTAAAAAAACTATACGAGATCATTGTCGAAGAAGGCATGAGCGCCGACCCGCGCGATAAAAAAGTAGTCTTAGAAAGCATTAAAAAAACCAAGGAGGCTTACCAGCGATCGGACCCCAAAGACAAAGAGTATTTTGACAAATGGTCTTTAGGCAATCCCTACGACGATACCAGGATTTTGAACGGCGACCTTGACGCCGAGATCAAGACCGCTTTGGTCGGCATTGACATCGATACTTCTGAACTCCTGCTGATCGACCGTCTCAACTCAAAAAATAAGGAAAAGATAGACCTGGCAATCAGCCATCACCCGCAGGGATCGGCCTTTGCGGCCCTTGGCGCTGTGATGCAGATGCAGGCGGATATTTTTTATGACCTGGGCGTGCCCATCAACGTCAGCGAAAAACTCGTCGATGAGCGCGAGAAAGAGATCAGCCGCAGGATCCATGCCGCCAACCACTACCGCGTCCCGGATGCGGCCAGGCTCTTAGGCATTCCGCTCTTATGCATGCACACGCCTGCGGACAACCACGCGGTCGCCTATTTGGAAGAGCTCCTTCTGCAAAAAAAACCTCAGGACTTGAAAGGCATCATGGACATGCTGATGGGCATCGAAGAATACAAGATCTCAAGCAGACAGAGCGTCAAGCCCACTATCCTTTTCGGTTCACCGAGCAGCCGCCCCGGAAAGATCTTCGTAGACATGACCGGCGGCACCGAAGGCCCGAAGGAGATCTTCGACAACCTGCTTTCAGCCGGCGTAGGCACGATCGTCGGCATGCATTTAAGCGAAGAACATTACAAAAAACTTCATGGCAAGAACATCAACGTCATCATCGCGGGACACATCGCCTCAGACAACCTCGGCATGAACCTCTTGTTGGACAAGATCCAGGACAAGGGAAAGATCAAGATCCTGGCCTGTTCGGGATTCAGGAGAATCAAGAGATCTTAAAATATGGGAAAGTTATTTTCTGATGCGGTCATCAACGACGTGCTGGACCGCAGCAATATCGTTGATGTCGTTACTTCTTATCTTCCTTTAAAAAGGGTCGGCCGAAGCTATAAGGCGTGCTGCCCGTTCCATCCGGAAAAAACTCCGTCATTCATCGTCAGCTCGGAAAAACAAATCTTCCACTGCTTCGGCTGCGGGGTCGGAGGCAATGCCCTGACTTTCGTGATGCAATATGAAAAGCTGAACTTCCGTGAGGCGCTGGAGGCGCTGGCCCAGCGAAGCGGCGTCCCGCTGCCGGAACCCGATAAGAGCGATTTCGAACGGTCCAAAGACGACCTTTCGAAGAATCTTTATTCACTGTACGCCAAGGCCGCGCAATTCTATCACAACAATCTCATGAAATCGGCTGAAGCCAAGGCCGCGCGCGCGTACCTGCAGAGCCGCGGCATCCCCAAAGAGACGGCGCAAAAATTCAAATTGGGCTACGCCCCACAAGGGTGGGACACATTGATCGAACACCTCAAGGGCCAGGGCGTCAATTTATCGCTCATCGAAAAATCCGGCCTGGTCGTCTCCAAAGAAAACGGAGGGTATTACGACCGTTTCCGCAACAGGATCCTTTTTCCCATCATCGACTTGAAAGACAGGACGGTTGCGTTCGGCGCCCGGGTCCTTGATCAATCTTTGCCTAAATACATCAATTCGCCGGAGACCCCTATTTACACCAAGGGAAAACACCTCTTCGGATTAAGCGTTGCCAAAGACGCCATCAGGGAAAAAGACAAGGTCATCGTTGTTGAAGGCTATCTGGACATGATCGTCCCATTCGAGGCGGGCATAAAAAATATCGTCGCCTCATTAGGCACAGCGCTCACCTTTGACCAGATACGCCTGATCAAACGGACAACCTCGCAGGTCGTCATGCTCTACGATGCGGACTTAGCCGGAGAACATGCGACTTTGCGCGCCCTTGACCTTTTGATCAAAGAAGACATGTTCGTGCGCATCGCCTGCCTGCCGAAAAATAATGACCCGGATTCTTTTGTGAGAAAATCAGGCGCTGAGGCGTTCGCAAAAATGATCGCCGACGCCAAGCCTATCTTCGATTACAAGCTCGACCTGTTGCTTTTGAAATTCGATGCGGGGACCACAACCGGGAAAGACAAGATCGTGCGCGAGATGCTTCCGACCGTCAAAAAGTTCAAAAACCAGGTCACAATCTTCGAATACACAAAGAAACTGGCGGAAAGATTGAAGCTCGATGAAAAAGCGCTCAGGGACGATCTTCACCAGGTCGAAGATAGTGAGACACGAGAGGTAACGCAGGAATTTGAAAGCGCCGCGCTCAAAAATTTCAAACTCACGGAGATCCCCATCACCGAACGCATGCTGGTCAAGCTCATGCTGGAAGAGATCCACCTGGTGGACCAGCTACGCACCTTGATCGAACCCTCGGATTTCATGGAGGAAAAACTCCGCAAGATCGTCCAGTTCATCTTTGACTTCTTTTCGCAGGGAAAGACCTGCAAACCTCACGAGATGATGACCTATCTTGGAGACGAAGAGGCGATCAACCTGATTTCGGAACTTGCGACATTGGAGATCCACGACTGCCCGAACAAAGAAAAACTCATCTCCGATTGTGTCCGCAGACTCAAGAGAGACAAGATCCTCTACCGCTGCCAGCAATTGCATAAAGAGATCGAAACAGCGCAGGCGCAAGGCGATCACCAGACCATCGACCGCTTGCTTTCTGAATACAATAGCCTGATCAAACAAAGGAGCCTTTTCCATGGAGATGCCTGTAGTCAAAAAAAGCCTCGATAAACTTATCGCTTTAGGCAAGAAAAAAGGGTACCTGACCTATGACGAGGTCAATGACATCCTGCCGGAGGATATCGTCTCCAGCGACGATATTGACAAAGTCTTTGAGCTGCTCAACGCCGAAGACATACAGATCGTTGACAACGAGCTGACCGAGGAAAAACCCGAAGACCTTTCAAAAAGCGAAGAGGCCAAAGATATAGACGAGGTCGAAGACCGGCTCATGCCGCTCGATGACCCGGTAAAAATGTACTTAAAACAGATGGGGCGGATCTCGCTTTTGTCGCGCGAAGACGAATTGAAGCTGGCCAAGAAAATCGAGGAGACAGAGAATTATTTCCGCCAGCTCGTCCTCTCGTCAAAATTCGTGAAACGCGAAATCATGCTGCTCATCAAAAATGTCCTGGCTAACGAGATCCACATCGAGAATGTGGTCAAAGAGGACATCTCCATCCGCCGGGAAAAAACAATCAAAAAATTCGCCAAGACGCTCAAGAGGCTCGGCAATATAAAAAACGACAACACCGTCTCGACTCTATTAAACGAGCTGAACCTGGTCACGGTGACACTAGAAGTGATCGTCCATAAGATGAGCGGTCTGGTCAGGCAATTGGACCATATCGACAGAGACTTAAAAAGGATCCGCGAGAAAAAAATAAAAGGGGACACCAGAGGCCTCAATATTAAAAAAAGAAAGACCCTGCGGAGCTTGAAAATGCCGATAAGCAAGTTCAAGGAACAACTCAAGCTCATCAAGATCCGCCACACGAGGTTCCAAAAAGCCAAAAAAGCGCTTGTGGAGGCAAACCTGCGCCTGGTGGTCAGTATCGCAAAGAGATACACGAACAGGGGATTGTCTTTCTTAGACCTGATCCAGGAAGGAAACATCGGCCTCATGCGCGCCGTTGAAAAATTTGAGTACAGGCGCGGCTACAAGTTCAGCACGTACGCGACCTGGTGGATCCGGCAGGCGATCACCCGCTCCATCGCCGACCAAGCGAGGACCATCCGCATACCCGTGCACATGACAGAAACGATCAACAAGATCATCCGGATCTCGCGCATCTTCGTGCAGGAGTACGGCCGTGAGCCTTCTCCCGAAGAGATCGCCCGATCCATGCGCCTACCACAAGATAAGATCAAGAACATCTTAAAGATCGCGCAGGAACCTATTTCCCTGCAGACGCCGATCGGCGACGAAGGGGACACGCACTTCGGCGACTTTATCGAAGATAAAAAAGCGGTATCTCCGGCCAATGCCACGGTCCACGTGATGCTCAAAGACGAGATGAACTCAGCGCTGGGCACCCTGACAGACAGGGAGAAAAAGATCCTCATGCTGCGCTTCGGCATCTCCGACGGTTCTGCCAAGACCTTGGAAGAGGTCGGCAATGTCTTTAAGGTCACCCGCGAACGCGTCCGGCAGATAGAGGCCAAGGCGCTGCGCAAGCTCAGGCACCCGACGCGCTCACGCAAACTGCGTACTTTTCTTGATATGACATTAGCCCACGAGCGGGAATATTGAAATAATCGATGAAGCGCTACTGGAGAATTTTATTCGCTGCGTTCCTCTTGGGGCTGTCCGGCCTTTTTTACTTCGCCCATTTTTATCTTTTCCGGGACTTACGACACATCGTCGACTATTTTCTAACGGACATCGCTTTCGTGCCCATCAGCGTTCTGTTTGTGACCCTCATTTTGGAACGCATGCTCGAAGCCAAACAAAAAGAAACGCTGAAGCATAAGCTGAACATGGCGCTCGGCGTTTTCTTCAGCGAAGTCGGACAGCCTTTGATCAAGATCCTTGAATCCTACCAAAAGGCCAACCCGGGATTGACGGACCACCTGCAGATAAAAAGCGATTGGACCCGCAAGGATTTTTTGGCCGCGCGGGCTTTTGTCGCACGCTTAAGTTATGTGACGCATTCTAAAAAAACAGACCTCGTTGTCCTGCGCGATTTTTTGTCCGCCAAGCGGGCTTTTCTTTTAGGGCTTCTTGAAAATCCAAATCTCCTGGAACATGAGGAGATCACGGACATGCTTTGGGCTATTTTTCATCTTGCCGAAGAGCTCGGTGCCAGAAAAAACCTGGCCGGCCTCGCCGAAAACGACCAGGAGCATCTGTCGGGCGACCTCAAACGCGCCTACAGCCGGCTTATCTTTGAATGGCTCAGCTACATGCAGCATTTGAAAACCGACTATCCCTATCTTTATTCTTTGGCGGTACGCATGAACCCTTTTAGCCCGGCCGCCGCCGCAGAGATCTCTTAAAACACCATGCCCCTTGCGGCCGTGAGTCCGAGAAAATGCTTTCTTGATAAATGTCCCATCATATTTGAATTCAATATCTTTTGTGATATACTATTATTGAATTATTGTAAGTTATTAGTGCAAAAGGAGGTAGGGTCCGCAATAATTCCGGGAACAGCTTATGGCTATTGATGCGAACGTTGACCTTGATCTTGGTGCCATACTTCTTGAAAAAAAGATGGTCACCGAAGAACAGCTTAAGGAAGCGTCTCAAAGACACAGGATCAGAGGCGGCTACTTAAGCCAGCACCTCATCGAATTAGGGCACATCAAAGACTCTGACCTGACCACGTATTTGACCTGCCAGTATGGTTTTTGTTATCTGCCCATTCAGTCCTACAACATCGATGAAACGGCGCTCGGGACCATCCCGGTCAACATCGTCTACGACTACTGCGTTCTGCCTATCGAGAAGAACGACAGGTTGCTCACCGTCGTTATGGCTGACCCGCTGAACAAGGGCGTCATCGAATCCTTGAGACAGACAACCCAATGCGAGATCGTCGTCTTCATCTGCACGCGGCATGAAATCAAAGATGCCGTTGAGAAAAATTACGGAAAGACTTTTAAAGAATTTGACCTGGACCGTTACACCAACGATGCCCAACTCAGGGACAACATCGGAGAAAAATCCTTTATCCGAACGGATAGCTACACAGGTCCGAACCGCAGGCGTTACATCCGCAAGAACGTCGAAGTCCCGATCGAATACTATCTTTATCCGAACTCAATCAAGGCAAAAACCCAAAACGTCAGCGTGAACGGAATGTTCTTCTCATCGGTCCTGCCCCTGGCAAAAGGCTCTCAGATCGCCTTAAACATCCAGCTGGACAACGCGTGCGTCATCACAGGCGTGCTTGAAGTGGCCCGCTGCGAGTCAAAACACATGGAAAAAACGATCTACGAGAGCAAATCCTCAGGCCTCTATGAAGTCGGCGGTTTCTTTAATTTCATTTCGCCGAGCGACCATGAACTCCTTGCCCAATTCCTTAAAAAACTTCCCAGCAATTAAGTTTCTTGAGATTCCGCAAGAACTCCCAAAGTCCTGCCTTACTCCGAATAAAATCGTTGATTTATCCGAGCGTTCTATATATAATATTTGCCTGGCTTTATGAAAATTTTTGTCTTTTTTTAGGGCCCATAGCTCAGTCGGTAGAGCAGGTGACTCATAATCACTTGGTCCGGGGTTCAAGTCCCTGTGGGCCCATGGAATTATGATTGACTTAATGAACACCGGACCAAAAAGGGGTGCGGGGAAAAATTTTCCCCGCGCTGTTGGGGTAACAGCCATGAACCACTCGCTTCGCTGGGGTTCATGGCGCCATAGGGGCAAAGCCCCTTTGGAGAGCGACGAGTGAAGCGAGGAGCGACTGGTCCGGGGTTCAAGTCCCTGTGGGCCCATGATCATAAGGTTGCGGGCGCATAGCTCAGCTGGTTAGAGTGCTGCCCTCACATGGCAGAGGTCGAAGGTTCAAGTCCTTCTGCGCCCATTTTTTTCAAAAAGAAAAGGTCTCTTGGCGATACCAAACATCAAAAACGAAATCCGAAAACTTGTCGACCTGCAAGAGGTAGACAAGAAGATATTTGTCTTAAATAAGGAAGAGGCCGAGATGCCCGCGCGCATGCAGGAGTTCTTAACCGCCTTTGAGGCGAAAAAGGCAAAGCTCAAAAGTATAGAGGAGAATAGACAGAAACTCATGCTCAGACAGAAGGACAGGGAGGGCGAGCTCGCCTCTAAAGAAGAGGGGATAAAAAAATCGCAATCCCAGTTGGGGCAGCTGAAAACGAACAAAGATTACCAGGTCAAGATGACAGAGATCGAAGGATTCAAGGCGGACAAATCCATCTTCGAAGAAGAGATCCTTAAATTAATGGATGACAACGAGGCCGCCAAAAGGGATGCGGACATAGAGAAGAAAAACCTGGAATCCGAAGAAAAATCTTTTGATGAAAAAAAGAGCGCGCTCGCCAGCCGCTTAAAGGAGATCGAAGGCCTTTTAAGCGATCTGGAAGGCAAGAGAAAGATGCTCGCAGACTCTGTGGACAAGAAGATCCTGGAGCGCTACGAACACATTTTGCACGGCAAGGACGGGCTCGCCATGGTCATGGTCAAAGATAATTCCTGTCACGGCTGCTTCTTGAAAGTGCCCCATCAGGTAATCAACGAGATCAAAATGCACGAGCGCCTGATCACGTGCGAGATCTGCGCGCGCATCCTCTACCTGGAAGAAGACCTGGTTTCTTAACATGGATATCTATATCGATGGAGCATCCATAGGAAATCCCGGCGACGCAGGCATCGGCATCATCTTCTCGCAAGGCTCAGAGACATTAAAGAACATCTCCAGATATATCGGCAAACAGACCAACAATGTGGCCGAATACACGGCCCTGGTCTTTGCGCTCCAGGAGGCGCTTGATATGAAGCTGAAATCCGTGCGCGTCTTTTCCGACAGCGAGCTTGTCTGCCGGCAGATGACAGGCGCCTACAAGGTCAAGAGCGACAATATCAAAGATCTTTTCATGCAGGCAACTAACCTGGCCAAAGGTTTTCAGAGTTTTCAGATAGAACAGATCCCTCGCGAAAGAAACCGCGGGGCCGATAAATTGGCCGGTTTGGCCATCAAGGAAAAAAATAAAAAATCCAAAATAGGCCGGATAGCTGCCCCGAGCGCTTTATGCGCGGGGGAGGAAAGTCCGGGCTCTAAAGGACAGCGCAGCGGCTAAAAACCGCCCTCCGGTGACGCGCGCGTCTGCCGGGGAGGATAATCCCGTCTGCAAAGACGGGAACCTGACACCTCTTTATCATAGTCGGGAGAGCCACAGAGACGAGTAGCCCCGCTGTTTCGCTTTGCGAAATGCGGGGTGAGATGAAACGAGGTAATCTCTGCGCAGAGCAATGCCAAGTAGACCCTGACATCCCGTCTAACGGGAATAGGCCGGTCCGTCTGAAAAACAGAGTCAGGGTGGGTTGGCTGCTAGAGCCTGCGGGGCGACCTGCAGGACGAGTCAAATAGCTATCGCTTCCGCCTTCAAGCGGAAGAACAGGACCCGGCTTACAGGCCTATTTTGGACTAATTTAAACAAGCAGGAATTAAGGAGGAAGCATGTCAGGTCATTCAAAGTGGGCTAGCATCAAACATAAAAAAGCGGCGATCGACGCGAAGCGCGGTCAGCTCTTCACAAAAGTCATCAAAGAGCTGACAGCCGCGGCGCGCTCCGGCGGAGGAAACGTAGAAACCAATATCCGACTGAGGGCCGCGATCCAGAAGGGCAAGGAATCCAATATGCCTTCGGACAATATCGACAAGGCGATCAAAAGAGGCACGGGTGAACTTCCCGGGATCACTTATGAAGAGGCGACCTATGAGGGCTACGGCCCGGCGGGCATCGCCCTCTTCATCGAAGTGGTCACGGACAATAAAAACAGAACAACGGCAGAACTGCGCAACATCATGTCGAAAAAAGGCGGGAATATGGCCTCTGCCGGTTCTGTAAGTTTTCTTTTCCAAAAAAAGGCTACATCGTCGTAGAAAAGGCCGCGATTGACGAAGACAAACTCATGAACATCGTGCTGGATGCCGGAGCAGAGGATTTAAAGAGCGACGACAAGATCTACGAGATCACAACGCAGCCGCATGACCTGGAGGCCGTCAAAAATGCGATTACGGACAAAAAGATCGCGATCCAGTCTGCAGAATCGACCATGCTGCCGACAACGACGATCAAGATCACGGATAAAAACACGGCAAACACGATCCTCACGTTGATGGACAGCTTAGAAGAACACGAAGATGTACAAAACGTTTATTCGAACTTTGACATACCGGACGAACTGATCGAAATTTGATTACGAATGCTTATCCTCGGAATCGACCCAGGATTGAATATCACCGGCTACGGCCTTATCGATGCCAAAAAAACAGGGTTTGCGGTTATCGCATCGGGATTCATCAAGACTAACGCTCGCGATGGCATGCCCAAACGCCTGGCAAAGATACACGGGGGCTTAAACCAGGTCCTGGAAAGGTACAGGCCCGAGGCTCTCGTTTTAGAGAAGCTCTACAGCCACACCAAACATCCGATTACTGCGGCGCTCTTAGGCCATGCCCGAGGAGTCATCTGCATGCTGGCTGAAGAAAAAAATATCCCATTTTTTGAATATCCAGCAACGCGCGTCAAGAAGATCACGACCGGCAGCGGTCACGCTTCAAAGATCCAGGTCGCAAAAATGGTCGAGCACACCCTTGGGTCAAAGAGAGATGCTTTCGGCCCCATGGACACTACAGACGCGATTTCGCTGGCTTTGACGCACGCGTATATCACTCGGGTGAAAATATGATCGCACGCATAAGCGGAAAATTGACCGAAAAGAGAAAACAATCCGTGATCTTAGAGAACGGCGGGATCTCATATGAGGTCTTTCTTCCGGTCATCGCTTTGAGCCGCATCGACGAATACCTGACGCCGGACAGCCACTTGAGACTCATCACATATCATTACCAACAGATCGAACCGTCGCGCAGCATCCCGATTTTGATAGGATTCTTAAACGAAGTGGAAAAAGATTTTTTTGAGGTGTTCATCACCGTCTCCGGAATCGGGCCGAAGGCGGCGCTTCGCGCCTTAAACATGCCGATCTCAGCTATAGCGCGCGCCATCGACGAATCGGACATTGATTTCCTGCGCTCGCTTCCCGGCATCGGGCCCCAAAGGGCCAAAGAGATCATCGCCAAGCTCCAGGGTAAAATCGGCCGCTTTGGACTGATCCAGGACTCTGACGCCAAAAGGGAAGTCTCTGTTGCCAAGGATCTGATCGAAGAAGCCGCAGAAGTCCTGATGCAGCTGCAATACAAGAAGAACGAGGCCAAAGAAATGATAAACGATGCCTTAAAACGCCATCCCGGGATCAAAGATGTCGAAGAACTTTTGAATCTGGTCTACAAACAAAAAGTGAGGAAGTGAGTATGATGGAAGAATTGATCGAGCTGCAACAGATCAAATCCGCGATCGAATCGCTCATCTTCATCAGCGACAAACCCTTGCTCATCGACGATATCAAAAAGGTTTTTGAAAACCTGGAGTCACCCAAGATCCGCGAGATCCTTGAGGCCTTAAAAAAAGAACACGACGAGACAGGGAGCGGCATCCGCATTGTCGAGATCGCAGGAGGATTTCAGATGCTGACCGCCCCCGAGAGCGCAGAGACCATAAAAAAGTTTTACAAGATCAAACATACGGAAAAACTTTCCGGGCCGTCGCTTGAAACGTTGGCGATCATCGCCTACAAACAGCCGGTCACGCGCGTGGACATAGAGGTGATCCGGGGAGTCAATGTAGACGGTGTGGTCAAGAGCTTGCAGGAAAAAGGTCTCATCCGTATCGTCGGCAGGAAAGAGGTCATCGGCAGGCCGTTCGTGTACGGCACCACGCGCCAATTCCTGGACTATTTCGGTTTAAAATGTTTGGACGAGCTGCCCAAGATCGAGGAATTTGCGCAACAGGAGCTGGGGGCTGATATCTTATTGCCCAGCGGCGATGCGGAGATCACGCCGCTCACCAAAGAAGAAGAGGCGACGCTCCAGCAGGGTGAGCTCATTAAACCTAACCACGGAGAATCTCATGAAGATCAAAAAAATCCGTAAAAATATCGACGGTATCGACAGGCAGATCGTCGGCTTATTGAACAAGAGGGCTGACCAGATCCTTGAGATCGGCAGACTGAAGAACAGGTCGGGAAAATCCATCTACGCGCCGGCCAGGGAGAAAGAAATCTTATCCAAGATCGCGCAGCAGAATAAAGGGCCGCTCAAAAGCGAATCGCTGGCATCCATTTACCGCGAGGTGATGTCCGCGTCGCTGGCTTTGGAAAAATCCATCATCATCGCCTACCTGGGGCCACCGGCGACATTCTCCCATCAGGCGGCGTTAAAGAGATTCGGCTCCTCGGTCGGCTATCTGGCGTGCAACAGCATCAGCGACGTCTTCTCGGAAGTCGAGAAAGACAATGCTGATTACGGCGTGATCCCGATCGAAAATTCCATCGAGGGAGCGGTTTCGCACACCTTAGACATACTGGTGGACTCGGATCTAAAGATCTGCGCGCAGATCATGCTCGACATCTCGCACAATTTATTAGCTAAGTGCGCGAAAAAGGATATCCGTAAAATTTACTCCAACCCGCAGGTCTTTGGCCAATGCCGCCTGTGGCTGGAAATGAATCTGCCTAAAGCGGACTTGATCGAGGTCTCAAGCACGACCCGGGCCGCGCAGATCGCGAGCAAAGAAAAAAATGCGGCCGGCATCGCATCGCTTCTGGCAGCCAAGGAATACAGATTAAAAGTGGTCGCCGCAGAGATCGAGGACAGCCCGCACAACATCACGCGGTTTTTGGTCATCGGAAAATCCGACGCCGAACCGACGGGCCATGACAAGACATCCGTCATGTTCTCCATCAAAGACAAGGTGGGCGCCCTTTATGACATGCTGCTGCCGTTCAAGAAATACAGGATCAATATGACAAAGATCGAATCCAGGCCTTCAAAAAAGCGCGTCTGGGATTACTACTTCTTTGTCGACTTGATCGGCCATGCGCAAAACAAGACCGTAAAAAAGGCGCTTTGTGAACTTGAGGAAAAGTGCAAATTCCTTAAAGTCCTCGGGTCTTACCCGATGAGCGAATGAGACAATGATACGCAAAGACATCAATAATATCGAGGCTTACAAGCCGGGAAAGCCCATCCAGGAAGTCGAGCGCGAACTCGGGCTCAAGAATGTCATAAAGCTGGCTTCCAATGAGAATGCCCTAGGCCCGTCGCTTTTGGCCTTGAAGGCTATAAAAAAAGGGCTGGAGGGCATCTTTCGCTATCCTGAAGGCACGTGTTTTTATCTGAAGAAAAAACTTGCCAGGTGCCTAAAAGTAAGCGAATCGAATCTCATCTTTGGTAACGGATCGGACGAACTGCTGGACATCATCTTAAAGACGCTTTGGGAACCGGGTGCCGAGGTCTTGACCAGCGATATCACCTTTGTGGAATATAAGATCTGCGGCACAATCAACGGCTTTGTCGTCAATTGCGTCCCTTTGAAGGATTTTAAATTTGACCTGGCGGCCATCAAAGACGCCATCACGCCAAAAACAAAAGTCCTTTTTATCGCGAATCCAAACAACCCGACCGGAACATACGTGAATCAACGGGAGGTGATCGATTTCCTGGCAAGCGTCCCTGAAAACATTCTGGTTGTTTTTGACGAGGCGTACATCGAGTATGCAGAGGCCAAAGATTTCCCTGACCTGGTGCCTTTGATCGGCAAAAAAAACATAGCGATCTTAAGAACGTTTTCCAAGATCTACGGCCTGGCGGGCTTAAGGATCGGCTATATGATCGCTGAAAAAAGTTTCGTCGAATGCGCCGAGCGGGTCAGGCAGCCGTTCAACGTCAACTCACTTGCCCAGATCGCCGCAGAAGCGGCTCTCGGAGATAAGGCTTACGTCCGTAAAACGCTTAAACTTATGCGCCAAGAGAAAAAATTCCTTTACCGGACCTTCGCAAGCCTGGGGATATGGTTTAAAGAAAGCGCGACGAACTTCATATTTGTGCGCATGGATACAGATACAAGAAAGGTTTTTGGACAGCTTTTATCAAAGGGCGTCATCATCCGCGAAATGAGCCAATACGGCTTAAACAACTACGCCCGCATCACTGTCGGCACCAGAAAAGAAAATCTGCGGCTCATCAAGGCTTTAAAGGAGGCTACCGAATGATCATTGTAATGCGACCTAACGCGACCAAGGAGGACATGGATTATGTCCTACAGAGGGCCGAAAAACTTGGCTTAAAGCCCCACATTTCCAAAGGGACGGAGAGGACCATCATTGGACTCATCGGCCCTGAGGATGCCTTGCGTGCCATGCCGCTGGAAGCCTTCCCCGGCGTTGAAAAGGTCATCCCGGTCCTGGCGCCTTACAAGTTGGTCTCCAGAGAATTCAAAAAAGAGGACTCTGTCATCCCCATAACAAGCCGCCTGAAAGTCGGCGGTAAGCAGATCGTCGTCTTCGCAGGCCCGTGCGCCATTGAAAGCGAAAAAATACTTTTAGAGATCGGGGAAAAGGTCCGTTCCGCCGGAGCCGTTGCGATGCGCGGCGGCGCCTTCAAGCCAAGGACATCACCGTATGCATTCCAGGGTTTAGGCTTGGAGGGCTTAAAGATCTTATCCGCGGTCAGCAAAAAACTCGATATGCCGACCGTCACCGAAGTCATGGACCCGCGCGATGTGGGCTTAGTCGCCCAGTATGCGGATGTCCTGCAGATCGGCGCCAGAAACATGCAGAACTTCAACTTACTCAAGGAAGTCGGCCAATCAAAAAAACCCGTTCTCTTAAAGCGCGGGTTATCTTCGACCATCAAGGAATTGCTTATGTCGGCGGAGTACATCATGGCTGAAGGCAACCACCAGGTGATCCTGTGCGAACGCGGCATCCGCACTTTCGAAGACATGACGCGCAACACCTTTGACGTAAGCGCTATCCCGCTCGTTAAACAGCTGTCGCATCTGCCGATCATCGCTGACCCGAGCCACGCAGCAGGAACATGGAACCTCGTTGGGCCGATCGCCAAAGCGGCGGTGGCTGCCGGCGCAGACGGGCTCATCATCGAAGTGCACACAAAACCCGAAGAGGCGGTGTCTGACGGAGCGCAATCGCTTCTTCCCGAAAAATTTAAAACGCTTATGCAGGAACTCCAGAAGATCGCCCTGGCGATCAACAGAGAAATCTAA
>JAGVGA010000068.1 GCA_020057345.1 Candidatus Omnitrophota bacterium
GTCATAATTGACCTCTTCGAAAAAGCCGAGATTGTACAAACGCTCTTTGCTGCGTTTCAATTTATCCCCGTCGAACTTTTCTCCGGGCTTAATCCTCAGTTCCCGGCGAATAACCTTATCTTTTGTCTTTAAGTTCCCCCTGACTTCGATCCTGTCCACATAGGCGACGTCATTCTCGACGAGCGCATACGTGATGGCGACCTTTCCCGTCTCGGCATCAAGGGAAGCAGATTCCTTGACCTGCACAAAGATATAACCGCGGCCGAAATAAAACCCCTGGATGTTCGCCACGTCTTCTTTCAAGGCGTCATACGTGAACACGCCGTTGACAAGGCACGCCTTGAGGCTGAAGCGTATCTCGGCCTCTGTGAATTTATCATTGCCAATGATAGTGATGCTGCCGACGGTGTACTGCTTGCCCTCGTCCAAGATCAGGCGCAGATGAAGATCGCCTTTGGCGTCGTAATCAAGCCTGTAGTCAACCTTAATATCCAAATAGCCGTTGCTCAAATAAAACCCTTTGATGCGCTCGTTATCATCGTTGAGCTGATCTTCTTTAAAATATCCTGGATTGATGAGGCTCACCGCCCTGGTCTTGATCAGCCCTAAAATCCTTCGGTCCGAATAGCACAGGTTATTATCGATGTAGACCTTACGGATCTTGATACGGTGGCTTTCCGTGACTTTCATAATAAGAATGGCCTTATTGGTCTTGGGGTCAGCCTGGATCTCCTCTCCTACCTTGACCTCAGGAACGCCCCTTTTTTCGTATTCCTTTTTGATCATCGCGATGTCTTCCTTGATCAAGGAAAGATTCAGGTATTGCCCGACCTTGGACTTCATATTTTTTATGATGGTCGCGCGGCGCACGACCTTGTTGTCTTCAATCCTGATCTCCTCGATGACCGGCCTCTCTTCGACCTTAAAGACAACCTTCAGACCGTCGGCCTCTTCCTGCACGTCCAGGCTGATATCAGAAAAGAATCCCGTCTCATACAATCTCTTGATATCATCGCGGGCAGCCTGAGGATAATACGGCTGGCCGACGCGCGTCTTGATCTTGGTCATGATCGTGGACGTGCTGATCGCTTTGTTTCCCGCGACCTCGACCGCCTTGATCAGTTTGGAAGTCGATGCCTCATCAGAAGTTTTCTGGCCCTGGGCGAACGAAAAAGAGGAAAAAAGAAGGACAAGAAGGGAAGGCGCTAGAAGAATAAGGAATTTTTTATGCATGCGTGTATTTTTAAAAATTATAAGGCTGCAACCGGTGAAAGTCAATATATTTGGTCCTATTCGTTGACCAGGGCCAGGTTTTCAAACCGCGTGTACTCCTTAATAAAAGAAAGCTTTAAAAGGCCGACCGGGCCGTTGCGCTGCTTGGCGATGTTGACTTCAGCGATCCCTCTGTTCTGCTCTGTCGGATTATAAGACTCTTCGCGCATCAGGAGCACGACCACATCCGCGTCCTGCTCGATCGCGCCCGATTCCCTTAGATCAGAAAGCTGCGGCCGATGGTCCGTTCGGCTCTCCACCGCGCGCGAAAGCTGGCTGATCGCAATGACAGGCACATTGAACTCCTTGGCAAGGGCTTTTAAAGACCGGGAGATCTCCGAGATCTCCTGCTGCCTGTTCTCAATCGAAGCCGAGCCGCGCATCAGCTGGAGATAGTCCACGACAATCAGCTGGATATTATGATGGGATTTCAGGCGCCGCGCCTTGGCGCGCAACTCTAAAGCTGATATGCTCGCGGTATCATCGATAAAAATAGGCGCCTCCGAAAGCTTTCCGGCAGCGCTCGTCAGGCTCGGCCAGTCCGATGTCGAAAGAAAACCCGTGCGCACTTTGTTTGCGTCCACGCGCGCATGAGAACACAGGAGCCGCTGCACAAGCTGCTCTTTGGACATCTCAAGGCTAAAAAACGCTACGGGGATCTTCTCTATGATGGCGGCGTGCTCAATGATATTGATGGCAAACGAGCTCTTGCCCATAGAAGGCCTGCCGGCAATAACGATCAGGTCCGACGGCTGTAAACCCGCTGTCTTTATGTCAAAATCCGTATAGCCGGTCGGGATCCCTGTGACATGGGCCTTGTTCTGATAAAGCCTATCAATGGTCTCGATGCTATCTTTGATGAGGTCTTTGATGATCACGAAGCCGCCATCGACCCGGCTGTCGGAGATCTCAAAGATCATCTTTTCCGCGCGATCCAGGATCTGACCGACGTTCTCGTCCGCCTCGTATGCCTCGGCAGCGATGCGCGTCGCGTTGTTGATGAGGGCCCTTAAGACGCTTTTCTCTTTGACGATGCGGGCGTAATGAACGGCATTTGCCGCGGTGGGGACCGTATTTGTCAAACCCGCCAGGTAACTGGCGCCGCCGACCTCTTCTAACGCGTTATCCCCTTTAAGCTTCTCGACCAAGGTCACCAGGTCCACAGCCTTACGCTGATCATAAAGTTGGACGATGTTTAGAAAGATCTTCCGATGGGCATCACTGTAAAAAACGTTCTCATCGATCGTCTCTAAGATCGCGGAGATCGCGTCATCCTCGATAAGCATGGACCCCAAAACAGCCATCTCCGCCTCTAAGTTCTGAGGGGGGAGCCGCTCTAAAGAAGAGCCATGGGAAGAAAATTCCTTAACCTGCCGCTTCTGGGATTTTTTCATTTCTTGACGACCCAAACCTTGATCTTGGCGACAACTTCCGGATACAGTTTCACTTCAAGATCATAAATACCTAAATCCTTAATAGGAACTTCCAGGGCAACGCTTTTTTTGTCCAGTTCGATGCCTTCAGACGCCACCGCTTTTACGATGTCCTGGCTTGTCAGGCTGCCGTAGAGCTTACCTTCCTCATTGACTTCGACCGCGATCGTCACGGAGAAGTTCGCCAGGCGCTGCGCCAGATCCTGCGCCTTTTTCTTTCCTAAGACCTTTTTATCTTCAATCTTTTTCTGCTCTATCTCTATCCTCTTCAAATTATGGTCGGTCGCCATAAGCGCCAGGTTCCTCGGCAGCAAAAAATTCCTCGCAAACCCGTCCTTCACCTGTTTGACCTCTCCTGTACGACCAATACCCGATACGTCTTCACGTAAAATAACTTTGATCATAGCAACCTCGTTTTAGCTTTTTAAGTATGGTAATAATGCGATGATCCGCGCCTTCTTGACCGCATCCTCGACTTTACGCTGATGCCTGGCGCACACTCCGGTCACGCGGCGCGAAAGCATCTTGCCCCGCTCGCTCACCAGACGTTCTATCTTTCTGAGATCCTTGTAATCGATGGCATCGACCTTCTCCTCACAAAACCGGCACGTCTTTTTCCTCATGCGCGGAGACAGGACGTCGTCTTTCTTTTCCATTCTCCTGCGGAACTTACCTGCAAATTTGCCGCGGCCTCCCGGCCCGCCGCCGCTGCTGCGGCCGCCCCTGCCTGCTGGCTCCTTGCGTCCTTCACTACGATTGTTCATCTCTTCGATCTCCTCTTAGATTGATTCGGGGTTAATTCATATCTTCCGCCGCATCCTGGCCCCAGGACACATCGTCTGAGCCTGATGTCAGAGCGGAATTATCAATCTTCTCTTCCGGTATCGCGGCAACGCTTTCTTCCGGGACAGCCTCTTTCTTTGCGCCGGGCGCGCCTAAGAACTGGACTTTCTCCGCGCGAATATCAAGCGCCGTCCTCTTTTTCCCGTCGGGACCATCCCAGCTTCTGGATTGCAGGCGGCCTTCCACAAAAAGAGGGCTGCCTTTATGCAGATACTGGTTGCACACTTCTGCCTGTTTGTCCCAGGCGACGACGGTCACATAACAGACATCCTGCTTCAACTCGCCGGTCTTGTCTTTGTAGCGTCGGTTCGTCGCCATCCTCAAGTTCGCGACCGCCGTGCCTCCGGGCGTATAGCGCAATTCAGGGTCTTTCGTCAGATTGCCGATTAAAAACACCTTGTTCAAACTCGCCATAAATCCTCCTTGGTGCGACGCAAGGGCTAATTATTTTTTGCCCTTCTCTTCGAGCTTCAGAATCAAAAACCTTAAGATACTCTCATTAAGACTGTAGATGCCTTTTAGCGCGGAAATCTCCGCCGGAGCGCTGTCAAAATTCACCAGGTAGTACATCCCTTCCTTGAACCTCGTCTGGCCGCCGATGGGAAAAAGATCATAGGCGAGCCTACGGCGCTCAGCCCAGATCTGATCGGCCGTGATGTTGCCCTGATGCTTGGCGATCTGCTCCTTGATATTCTTCATAAGAGCGGTCTTCTCTTCGTCTTTTAGATCCGGCTTGATGATGAACATCGCTTCATACTTTTTCATGACTGTTTTGTTTCTCCTCTCATCTTTATTTTTTGTTAAAACGATTCATGGACACGTCGATCCCCTGCGTGAGCCATACCTCGATCGCTTCGACCGCGAATTTATAGACTTGGTGAATGATTCTTTCTTCGGTTTTTGAAAAACGGGACAGACAATAGTCCGCGAGATCCTCGCCGCGCGCAGGCGCGTCCACACCTATCCTCAAGCGGTTAAAATCCTGCGTGCCGAGCCACTCAATCACAGACGCCATGCCCAGATGGCCGCCGGAGCTGCCCCTGGCTTTCATTTTGATTGCACCTAAAAGCAACGCCGCGTCGTCGTAAACAACAAGGATGTCCTTGAACGCTATATTTTTTTTGCGCACGAGTGCCGCCACCGCAACGCCTGAACGGTTCATGAACGTCTGCGGCAAAACGAGGCAGACGGTCTGTCCTTCGGCAATTGTTCCGGCGATCAAACTTTTAAAAGAACGATTGGATTTAAAAACAAGCCCGTTGGCCTTTGCAAATCTCCCAACGGCTTCTGCGCCCGCATTATGCCGCGTGAATCTATAAGAAACGCCGGGATTGCCCAGCCCGACGACCAACTTGACGCGCTCTTTAAGTATCACGGAGAACCTTATAGCTTTTCTCTCAACTTTTCTTTCGGCTTCTCTTTGGCTTCGGCCTTGGCCGGTTCTTCCGCGCCCTCTTCCCCGACCTTCTTTTCTTTCTTGATGACTTCCGGCTCTCCTGCGCCTGCTTCAGGTACCGCTTCCGACGCCACAACTTCATCTTTATGCGGCGCCACGAGAGAAAAGACAATCGCCTCAAGTTCGTGCTTGATCGTAACACCTTCAGGCACACCTAATTCCTTTACATGGACGGTGTCGCCGATCTTCATATTCACCACCTCAACCTGGATCTTCTCGGGAATCTGTGTGGGAAGACACTCGACTTCGATTTCCCAGATGACCTGCTCGAGCGTGCCGCCGTCCTGCTTGACGCCGATCGGGTCGCCCTTGGCCGCGATAGGCACTTTGACCACGATCTTTTTGGTCAAGGAGACCTCGTTAAAATCCACGTGAAGGATCTCTCCCGATACCGGATGCTTTTGGAACTCCTTGATGATGACCGGCTTCTCCTCGATCTTCTTGGCCGCAGGAAAAGAAACTTTGAGCGTGATGACCATGTTCTCGCCGCCGTGATGGGCGTGCATAAATTTGATCAAGTGACCCCTTTCAATCTTCAAGGGCAGCGTCTTTTTGCCTTCGCCGTAAACAACGCACGGCACCAGGCTGTTCTTGCGCAGCGCCTTGCTCTTACCCACCTCCGAGGCGTCGCGCACGTTTGCTTCAAGATAAATCGCTTCCATTTTCTTTCTCTCCTTTAATCAAATTTAATCAAACAAACAACTGATTGATTCTTCCTTGTGTATCCTTTTAATCGCATCCGCCAAAAGCGGAGCCACGGACAGCACCTTGATCTTCGGATGCTTCTTGTGGTCCGGCAGAGGAATCGTGTCCGTAATAATGAGTTCTTCCAAAAGGGAATTCTCAATGTTTTTGGTCGCATCTCCTGACAGGACGCCGTGCACCACCGCAGCGCTCAGCTTCCTGACTCCGGCCTTTTTCAGAGCATTGGCCGCTTCCAGGAGAGAACCTCCGGTCGCGACCAAATCATCGACCAGGAACGCATTCTTTCCTTCCACTTCACCTAAGATGTTCATGACTTCGGCCTTCTCGGGCGAGATGCGACGTTTGTCCACGATGGCCAGGCCTGCGCCCAGGCGTTTGGCATACGCACGCGCGGTCTTGATACCGCCCACATCAGGAGAAACAACAACGAGGTCTTTGATCTTGAGCGTATCGATGTATTCCACAAAAACATTCACGGCAAAGAGATGATCCAGCGGAATATCAAAAAATCCCTGGATCTGGCCCGCGTGCAGGTCCATGGTCAATACCCTGTCCGCGCCGGCGACTGTCACAAGATTCGCCACAAGCTTGGCGGAGATCGGCACGCGCGGCTGGTCTTTGCGGTCCTGGCGGGCATACCCGTAATAAGGCATGACCGCGGTGATCCTTCCGGCGGACGCGCGCTTGAACGCATCGATCATGATCAATAATTCCATCAAGTTCTCGTTGACCGGCGTACATGTAGGCTGAACAATGAACACATCCTTGCCGCGGACATTATCCTCGATCTTGACGCGCACTTCGCCTTCGCTGAAGCGCTTCACCGTGATGCCGCCCATCTTCTTCCCTAATTCCTTGCAGATGTCCTCTGCGAGTTTAGGATTGGCACTCCCCGTAAAGATCTCAAGCTTGTTCATCGCGTCACCTTTTCTTTTTAGGTTTTTGGACGATCCTGGCCGGAACACCCATGACAAGGGCACCGTCAGGAACATTATGATCTCTTGTGACAACGCTACCCGCGCCCACCACCGCTTTTTTCCCGACGACAACAGGCGCGACCAGGACCACATCACATCCGATAAACGCCTTTTCCTTAATGACCGTCTTATGCTTTTTGCGGCCGTCGAAATTCGCGATCACGGCGCCGGCGCCGATATTCACCTTTTTACCGACCGTCGTGTCGCCGATATAGCTTATGTGGCGAATCCGCGTGCTTTCGCCCAATATCGAATTCTTAATCTCCGTAAAGTTGCCGATGGATACCTTGTCTTTGAGCACCGATCCTTCGCGAAGATGGCAGAACGGCCCAACCGAACAGTTCTTGCCGATCAAGACGCCTTTCTCAATGACTGAAAAAGGAAAGATCTCCGTACCCGCGCCTATCTGTGCCGTCTCGTCGATAAACGTCGTGAGCGGATCCGCTATGCGCACGCCTTGCCCGGAAAAATTCTCCAAGATCCTCTGGCGGATGATCTGACTCGCCTCCATCAGTTCGGTCTTAAGATTCACGCCCAGGACCTCGCGGAAATCGTCGGCCACGCACGCTTCGATCTTCTTATTCTTGTTAAAGATCCAGCTAAAAACATCTGTCAGGTAAAATTCGCGGCTCTGGTTGGCGGGCTTGATATGCGCAAGCGCCTCCAATAAGTCGTCTTTTTTAAAACAGTACATCCCTGTGTTGATCTCTTTGACGGACTTCTGCAAATAGGTCGCGTCTTTATCTTCCACGATGCCGATGAATTGCCCGGTCTCGCTCCTCAAGATCCGGCCGTACCCGCGCGGGTTGATTAAATGAGTCGTCAGCACCGTGCAGGAGGCGTTCTTCTCAAGATGAAAATCATAAAGCGTGCGGATCGTCTCAGCGGTGATGAGCGGCGTGTCTCCGTAGAGCACGATCACATCGCGGCAATTCGCCGGGATGTCTTTCCCTGCGGCCTTAACCGCATCCGCCGTTCCAAGCGGCTGGGCCTGAAACGCGACTTTTATGTCCCGGTCCAGGACCTCGCGCACCTGAGGACGCTTGCGGCTGATGACCACGACGATCTTCTTCGGCGCCATCAATTTGGCAGCGTCGACCACATAGTTGACCAATGGCTTGGAACAGATCTCATGCAAGACCTTGGGCACTTCGGATTTCATCCGCTTGCCCTCTCCCGCCGCTAATATGACGATACAGAAATCAGACATAAATACTTTTTAACTCATCCTCGCTGTTCGCTCGGCGCTTACTCGTTTCGAGTCCTCAAAATTTTGGCTGCCCGAGCTGGTTAATAAACAGAACTTTTAAAATTGTATGCTACCTGCCCGGGAAAAGCAAGCGAAATTCCATTGCCCAGCTAAGGCAAGAGAACTTGCTCCTTAAAACCCAATAAATATGCCCAATTTGACACGAATAACCGCTTTCCGGACAGCAATGCTACTTAGGCAAAACCGTATTCCTGGCTATTCCCAAGAACTCTTCAGCCAGCTTTATCAGCTTTTCGCAGCCTACCTGTGACCATCTATTGTAATAGTCAGCCTCTTCCCTTAAGTCTTTGGCCTGCTGGAAACCTTCCAGGATATGCACCGGGATAATCTTTGTATCAACATACAAGGTCCTGATAGCTGCAACCAGGCAGTAATGGCTGTGCTCCCTGAGGCTTTTAGCGTAGAGCAAGGTCCTTGCGCTATGGAACATCGAATAATAGGTTTGGATAGTCGCCCATTTGTAATCAGCTTCGCTATGGGTTTTATGCGCGCGGCTTAAATCTGATTCTGCTGCCTCGATTTCCTTTGCAGCCAAGGCAGGGCCGCGTGAAAACGGCTTAATCTTGCCTCTTTTTAGGCAGTCATCGTATTCTATGGTCATTCCTTTTCCTCCCAAAGTACAACACCCCGCTCAACCTCCTGCATGAAGACTTTCTCGCTTTCCTTAAAGCTGGCAAGCTCAGATGCGCTTTTTATTACTGCTTGAATTTTCTGCTTAGTTTTTATAGAAGAGACAGCTTCTTTTGTTGCTTGCGGATCCTTTGAGAGTATAAAAAGGTCTATATCGCTTGATGGATCATTCTCCCCCCGGCTGTGGCTGCCGTAAAGTGTAATCTTGCGTGAAAAGGCTTTAAGCTTAGTTACAATTGGCCGTAACGCAAGCACATTCTTCAGTATCTTGAACTGCTTTATAGCAACGTTATTATAAACAATACGATAAAAGATAACCTTCCCTCTTTTTTCTTGCGAAACAAGGCCCTGGCGCACAAGCTCTTTTAAGGTGAAATATACACCGGCTCTGCTGGCTAGAGTCGCTTTCTGAATCTCGCTGCTTAAGAATTCTTTGCCTGGATGCTGAGCAAGACATGAAAGCACCTTAAGCGAATTAGTCGCGCCGAATATGTCTATGGTCTTATTGTTCTTTTTTCCCATTGCTCTCTCCTGTATAATGTATTAGACAATTGTTTATTATATTAGACAAATGGATTTAGTCAACACTTTTCTTACCTAACGGACATTCTATACAAACGCCGCTCTCCTTGTAACTTATTTGTTACAACTGTAACATAGCTATAAGCCCCGTTGAGTCTTTTATCCCCTTCTCTGGTTTTCTCCCTGATTCCTCTTGACTTATGCGGGTTTTGTTATAGGGTTGGGGTGTCAAAAATCGGAAAGGAGGTGACCACCAAATGACCGCAAAACAAAAGAAGCAACAAAAAGAGCTGCTGGATAAACTTCATACCAAATATTACGGCAAGAAGAAATCTAAGGCTCAAGATCCAAAAGCCCCGGAGAAAGCTCCCGAGAAGTCCAAGGCAAGCTCTAACGAAGGGCCGTCGCGCAATGAGCTTATGCTGCAGGCCAAGGCCAAAGGCATAAAAAACTTCCGCGTAATTAACAAAGAAGAGCTTGTTGAAATCCTCAAGGAAGGCACAACCCAGGAACGCATCAATGAGATCGTTTCCGGTGCTGTTGACCCTACCCCCTAAAACTGGACAGTTTACAAGTTGAGTCTCCTGGTGTATAACCGTAACGAAAGGGGGCTCTACAATGGCAAAGCACAGGTTTACA
>JAGVGA010000080.1 GCA_020057345.1 Candidatus Omnitrophota bacterium
AGGGGACTTGCTTCAAATGAAGCTTTTGGGTTGAAAAAGAAAACGGGACCGGCGGATCATCTCCGTCCTGTCGGATAAGGCCTTCATAATCGATGGTGCGGCTGTCGATGCGCGGACAAGTCCCTGTCTTAAAACGACTGAGCTTAAACCCGAGGTTTTTCAAGTCTTGCGACAGCTCCACCGACGGCTTCTCACCGATCCGGCCGCCCGGGAAATTCTTCAGGCCGATATGGATCAGGCCGTTCAAAAACGTGCCGGGGGTGATGACGACTGTCTTTGAATAAAATCTCTCGCCTGCGGCAGTGCGCACGCCGGAGACCTGAGATTTTTCGATCAATACCCCGGAGACCTCCGCCTGCGCTATCTCCAGATCCTTCAACCCCTCCAGCGTCTTTCGGATAAAGGCCTTATATCGAAACATGTCTTCCTGCGCGCGCGAAGACCTGACCGCCGGGCCCTTGGAAGAGTTTAGCATCCTGAACTGTATGCCGCACGCGTCCGCGGCATGGCCCATGAGCCCGCCCAACGCATCGATCTCCTTGACAAGTTGGCCTTTCCCGATACCTCCGATCGCCGGATTGCACGACATGGCGCCGATAGATTCCAAGTTCATGGTCAAAAGCAATACGGAACAGTTCATGCGGCTGGCACAAAAAGCCGCTTCTGCGCCGGCATGGCCGGCGCCCACCACGATGCAATCGTATTCTTTCATCCTCATTTCACCCTCAAGATAAAAAGGAGACAGAGTCGCATCCCCCTGTCTCCTTTGACACTGCTGCTGCCGTCTCTGCTTTTATTCTTTGGCTAATTTTATCAGAAGCCCCATCAGATCCTTGCCTAAGATCTCACCCAGCGACCCGACAGCCGCGGCCTTTTCGGAAAAACTGAGCGTCTTGTCTGACTTGATAGCGCCGCCGGCAATGATCAAGGGAACAGGATCAGGTGAATGCGCCTTAAGCTTGCACGGGGTCGAATGGTCCGCGGTTACAACCATGATACAATCCTTCATTTTCAGATGAGGTAGAAGATTGCCGAAAAAATACTTGTCGACCGCCTCGATCGAGGCCTTCTTTTTATTGAAATCACCGTCATGCCCGGGCTCATCCGGCCCCTTGATATGGATGTAAAGGCCGTCGAACTCAGGCAGCTTTTGCAGCGCGATCTTGGCCCACACCGCATAATCCACGTCCGGGTGGCCGGTGGACGACGGGACATCCACGATGGAAATACCGGTCAAAAGCGCGATTCCCCTCTCCACGGGCATCTCCACAAAAGAACCGAATTTTATCTTGTAGTGCTCGGACATCGGCGGGAACTTCGGCAGGTGGTCGCCGGCATCGCGCGAAAGGATGATGTTCGCCGGGACTTTCCCGTCGGCAATGCGCTTTTTGTTAATAGCCGCCTCCTCGAGGACTTTATGGGATTTCAAAGTGAATTCGTTTAATAAATTCGCCGCCTCGATCGCGGGCCTAGAATCTTCGTAGCCGGGCATAGGCTTGCACGTATCCACATAAGGCTCGAATTTTTCTTTGGCTAAGCCGAAGACGCCTTGCCTGTCATAAGCCGGGTCTGTGTTCGTGATCCAGGCCGAGAGCTGGGCGTGCATGGCGCGGATGACTAAAATGCCGCGGTGGCCGATGGTATTCTTGAATTCAAACGTTGCATTGGTCAGGACGACTTTGGAATTGATCTCTTTGGAAAGAAAAGTCGCTTCTTCGGTGGTCAGGTTCCTACCGACCCTGCGGTCTTTGATCTTTTTGCCGTCTTCTTCGACCGTCGCGAAATTGACGCGCAGCGCCACATTGCCGTCATCGACCTTCAAACCCTCGGCAAAAGATTCCAGGGGCCCGCGGCCGGTGTAATATTTGTGAGCGTCATAGCCCAGGAGGCTGATGACCGCTATATCCGATTCAGGCGCAATGCCTTTGCCAACCGTATAGACGACCCCGTTCTTGCCGCTTTGGGCCAGCTTGTCCATATTCGGGGTCAAGGCCGCTTCCAAAGGGGTCTTATTGCCCAACTCCTTGATAGGCGTATCCCCTAAGCCATCTAACACAACGTAAAGTATCTTCCGCATTTACGCTCCTTTCAAAAAATGAGATTCGTTCAGAAGGCGCTATTTTAACACCGGCAAGACAAGGTGACAAGGGTTTTCGGGGAAGGGTTACTTCTGCTTGAAAAGGGTTCCGATGGCGCCAAGCCCCTGGCCGGCGACCTTTTCCTGGGCGCCTTTTAAGGCAGGCTTGACCAGATCCATGAGGGATTTGACAAAACTGCTGAATTCCGGCTTATCCACGGTCCCTGTGATATCGAATTTCAGCACGACTGTCGGGATATCGTTGAGCGCCCCGCAGATAAGGGACATAGGAGCAATCTCAGGCATGAGGTTCGCCCCGCCCTTCGCTGCGAACTTGTGGTTTTTCAGAGAAAGGGAACTCCTGGAGTCAAGCGCCTCGTCCATGACAGTGCTCAAGGAATGCAGGTTCAATACACCCTGCTGAAGGTCAACGGGCAGGGAATCCGCATAGATGAAACGCACCGCTTCCAGCTGGACATCTTTTAAATTGACATTGAATTCCGTCTTTTGGACATCCTTAACGAATGTTTTGTCAAAAACGAACTCAAGTGAGCCCACCCGCTTTCCTTCCTTATTGAGGCCGCCGGCCAGATGCAACGCGTCAAAATGCGCGCCGCTCTGCGGATCGAGCGCTAAATTCCTGATCTTGATATGCGTATCCTCTACCTCGATGGCCTGGCCGTCTTCGGATTTAACATAGAGGCTGGCGTTGTTCACATCCAGGCTCTTTATCTCAAAGAGATAGCGATCGCGCGCCTTTTTGAAATAAACCATCTTCCCGCGCGCAAGATCGCTGACCTCCTGGACCGTCTTTTGATCTTCGCTGCGCTTGAGTTTAGCCTCCTCAACAGCTTTCTTAGAGGACCCTTTTTTCAGAAGCTCATACGCCCTGCTGAACAGATCTTTCTTTTTCAAAAGGCCTTGAAAGATCTGGCCCAGGCCTGGTTTTTGTTCTTGTTTCGCCTGGGTCAGTTTTTGGATATTGAAGCTGCCGTCAGACGTCCCCTCCAGAGTTGCCTGCACCTCATTCAAATTCACTTTAGAGACAACAAGCCTTTTGGCCAGAAATCCCAACGGACTGACGCGCACAGAAGCGCCTTTAATATAGATTAGGCGCTCGCCCACATTGTCGGGGTTAAAGATCTTTACATCCCGTAAAGAAAAAGAAAGCGTCAAGGGCCAGATGTTCGCCCTCCCGATATCGATCTTTGCCCGGCTGTATTCATTGACCTTGCCGACGATAAAATTGCTGAAAAAAGGGCTAATGAAAAGTCCGAATGACAGCTGGAACACAACCAAGCCGATGAACCAGGGAACGAACCTGCGGGTGTTCAGCCTGCTGGTGAATTTTTTAAACCCTGAAAGGCCGGCTGAAGCAGGGGCCTGCGGCGCTAAATTAGCGGCTGCGAGCTTTTGGAATAACTTGATATTCTTTGTCTTCTCCTGATAACGCGAACGGAAGGCGATATTGACCTTTTTGGAGACAAAATAAACCAGAGGGCTTAAGGCGATCGAGAGCGCAATCCCGCCAAAAACGATGGTGTTGTTGATATCAAGGTAGGCGACGATCGGGAGGTTGATGAACACGCGCCAGAACTCTTTTAAAGAAACGGCATCGATCAAAAGAAAAGAGCCGATCCTGTCGGCCACATGAGCTAATCCGGCGACATAGAGAAGTTTAAAGAGGGGGAGCGTGAAGAGCGTCGAGATGCTGCTTAAACGGAAGATCACAAAAATAATGAACAAAAACAGCGCAAATGGGCCGTTTAAAGGCGTGAAACCCAAAAACATCGCCACGCACACGCCGATGGCTGTCTCGCGCGCAGATACATTCGAACGCAAGATGTTGGCAAAAATCTTATAAAAAGAAAACGGATTAAACACAGCTAACCGCCTTTGCCTGGCCTATTTCTTTGTGGCCTGATAAATACCATAGGCCATGCCTGCGCTTACCGCCGCGCCGATCACCGCGCACCCCGAATTGGCAATAGCCAGAAAAGCCAAGATCAACCACGTCAGAACCGCTTTTTTTCTCCTCATCTCTCCTCTTTCTTATTTGTAAAACTCCCGCCCCTTTGGCGGGATCCGATCTTCACAGAAGCCGCAGCATCCAAACAGCCAGGCCTAACGCAAAAAAGAAACCGAACACGCTCAGCCACAACGGAACAACCGAATCCTTCACTTTGACTTCGACCTTAAAGACTATTCTCCACAAATGCATGACAGATACAAGCAAAAAAATGATCCCTGCCACGAGTATTGCTGTTTCTTTCATGGACACACCTCCTTGTTTACCCTCAAGGCCCAACGGCCCCATTGTATCATTTCTCTTTTAACTTCTTTTTTATCACCTGAAAAGCGCTAAAGGCCCAATCGCTCTTCTGGTCATAATAGGCCTGCCGCACGGCCCAGGTGTAGACTTGCCCATCCTCGAATTGATCCGTCTTTAAAACAATGGAGTAAGCGTTGGCAGCGAGTTTTTTCTTTAAAATAATATTTCTGGCCAGCTGCTCGCGGCCTTTAAACAGCCAGAAATCATAATATCTTCTTTTGAAGAGCTTCCCTACAAAAGGATCCCACTTAAACTCAACGA
>JAGVGA010000028.1 GCA_020057345.1 Candidatus Omnitrophota bacterium
CAAGCACGCATTATTTCCACCAAAAGCACAAGAATTATTCAAAACCGTGGTGATTGCCTTAAGTTTTTTAGATTTATTAGGAACGCAATCAATATCACACTCGGGATCTGGTATTTCATAATTAATTGTCGGTGGCACGATTTTATCTCTTATAGCAAGACAACAGCTCGCAGCTTCCATTGCTGAGGCAGCGCCCATAGTATGGCCCAACATGGATTTTATAGAACTACAGGGGATGACCTTGGCTCTTTTGCCAAAAACCTTCTTCATTGCAGCGCACTCCACCTTATCATTCTTAGGAGTACCTGTGCCATGAGCGCTGATATAATCAACTTCACCAGGTTCTATCCCTGCTTCCTTTAATGCCTTCTCCATGCATTTAGCCACACCCTCTTTAGACGGGTGTGTCATGTGCTGGGCGTCACAGCTCAATCCGTAACCGAGGATTTCAGCGTAGATCTTAGCGTTCCTTTTTTGCGCGCGCCCTAAAGACTCCAAAACCAGAATAGCAGACCCCTCCCCTAACATCATGCCTTTTCTATTCTTATCAAAGGGCTGGCATTACTCGGAGGCCATGACAAAGAGGCGGTTAAAACCGATAAAGGCGACCCGTGAAAAAGCATCTACACCTCCACTCAGGAAAACATCATTTTTTCCTGAAGATATAAAATCATATCCATAACCAATTGAGTAATTGGCCGAGGAACAAGCAGTGGGCATGACAAGATTGAAACCTTTTAAGGAAAAGTTGATGCCAATGTTCGCCGATAAATTATTGCTGGAATAGGCAGAAATCAAAAAAGTCTCGATCTTCTCCTGGCCATCTAAGACCCAATCGCGATTAAGTTTCTCTAAAATCTGCGTTTCCCCCATAGTCGTGCCTAGTAAAACTCCGGCATCCCTGAAGCTATTTCTCTTCAGGGCAGCATCTTCGATGGCGAGCTTTGCTGCGGCTATGGCCATCTGGGAGGCCCGGCCGATGTTCTTAATCTTTCTCTTATCGATAAAGTGTTCCGGCTTGAAATTCTTGACCTCACCGCCTTTGTGCACAGGGTAATCAGACGTATCAAAGGACTCTATAACAGAAATGCCGGATTTACCGGCAATCAAGTTTTTCCAAAAATCTTCAACGCCTATACCTAAGGAAGATACGATTCCAAGGCCGGTAACGACCACGCGGCGCTTTTGGATCTTAGATTCGCTCATGTTGTCTTGGCATCCTGGCTCCCACAAGCTATCTCAGCTTCTGCTATCTTTTTCTCACCCACAAAAGCCTCTGCTTTAAACAATCCCATTTTCGAAAGCAGCTTTATAGTCGTAACGACGACTTTTAACTGGTCTCCCGGAAAAACAGGATTATAGAACCTCACCTTGACGGATGATAAAAATAAGACTTTATCGTTATCAAATTTTTGCCTGTAGAGAACTATGCCTGCCTGCGCCATGGCCTCGATGATCAGAGCGCCCGGCATGACTTTCTGTCCGGGGAAATGGCCGACAAAGAAGTGTTCGCTCACAGTGACATTCTTAATAGCGACGACCTTGTCCGGGCTTGCCTCGATGACGCGGTCGATCATCAGGAATGGGAACCTCTGGGGGATGATCTTTTTGATATCTTCGCTCTGTAACGGCAATCGCTTTTCGCTCATTTTTTCTTTCCGCCCTTCATGGACTGTTCGGTCAACTGAATGATCTTGTTTACCGTTGTCATCTCTATAAGTTTTTCTTCGGGGATGACAATGCGATACTTTTTCTCCAAAGCCGCCAGAATCTCAAGCGCCATCATGGAATCAGCGCCGACCTCCTGGACAAGATGGGCATCCAGAGAGATCTCGCCCGGCGCCTTCTCGAGGACTGTTGAGACTATCTCAAGAACCCCTTGCCTGATATCTACCATATATTGCAACCTCCTTAGTAGCTCATATGCAGGCCGCCGTCTACTTTTATGACCTGGCCTGTGATATACCCGGAGCGCTCGCTCAGTAAAAACGAAACCGCCTTGGCGACGTCTTCGACGCTGCCAAAACGGCCGAAAGGAATGGCATCCGCAGATTTTTGCCTTACATCTTCCTTCATACTTTTTGTCATGTCCGTATCGATAAAACCGGGAGCCACGCAATTGACGCGGATGTTGTAGGGCGCGACTTCTTTGGCCAATGACTTTGTCATACCGATGATCGCGGCTTTGGATGTGGAATAATTCACCTGCCTGGCGATGCCGCTGATGCCGCTGATGGAAGAGATATTCACGATGGCACCGCTCTTCTGCTTAAGCAGGGTAACGATAACAGCCCGGGCCATATTGAAATAGCCGTTCACATTCGTGTCTATGACCTCAGCCCACTCGTTTTTATCCATAAGCATAAAGGCCTTGTCGCGCGTGATGCCGGCGTTATTGACCAAAAAATCAAGAGAACCGAAATATTCTTTCACCTGATCGATGAATTCCTTTGCCAGGTCAAAATCCCTTGTGTCGCCTTTAAAGCTCAGGCCATGTGCGCCGAGCTTTTCGATCTCTGCCAAGAGGGTCCTGGCTTCGCAATCGCTTTTCAGGTAATTGAAAGCGACCTTAGCGCCGCCTTGAACAAGTTCAAGCGCAATGGCCCTGCCGATGCCGCGCGAGGCGCCGGTGACAACAGCCACTTTATCCTTGAAGATCAATTCTGACATTTTGATAGAACAACCACGTTGTTCGTTCCGCTCGGACCGAAACAATTAAGCATCAAATTGGATAGCCTGGATTTTCTCGACTGATTCGGCACATAATCCAGATCGCAATGCTCGTCTTTGGACTCATAATTGAGTGTCGCCGGGATAAACTGCCGCTCCAGCGACCCGACGCCTGCAGCCAGCTGCATGCCGCCTGAAACGCTGAAAGTCTCGCCGATATGGGATTTGATCGAACTGACGGGGATCTTTTTCGCTGAATCCCCGAAAATATCCTTGATGGCCTCTGTCTCGATAAGATCCGCCTCCTTAGTGGAATTCGCATTCGCGCTGATATAATCAATCCGCTCTTTATCTATATGCGCTTCCTGTAAAGCGAGCCTCATCGCCTCCCTGATCCCGGGCCCGCGGCGGTTGTATTTGTGGATGCGGAACGGATCAAAGGCATAGCCGATGGATTTGACCTCTGCGTAGATTTTGGCATTGCGGGCTTTTGCGCTTTCGCTATCCTCGATCAAGAGGAGGGCCGCGCCCTCGCCGAAAACAATGCCGTTGCGCCGCTTGTCAAAAGGGCAGGAAAGTTCCGGCCCATTGCCTTTGGCGCCGGCCAGAAATTTCAATTTATAAAAACCGAGATAAGTCTGCAGGCACAGCTCTTCGACCCCGCCGACCAAGACCGCTTTGGCGCGGTCCAAGTGGATAAAATCGCACGCGTATTTGAGCGCATCCAGGCTCGAGGTAAAACCTGTGGCAATGGTCGTATTGAATCCTTTGATGCCGAAACGAATAGAGATCTGGCTGGCAGGCGAATTGATGACCGTATTGGGGAAAAGCGCCGGGTTCACGTAGCGCGGCCCCTCCCTTAATGCGGTCTTGTCAAATTCGCTGATGGACCAGACGCTGCCTAATGTCGTTCCGACAACGACTCCGACATCGTCCGTATTCTCCGGGGTCACCGCGAATCCGGCATCATCCAGCGCCAGCTTTGCCGCCACATTCACGAGTTTCGTGCTGCGGTCAAGCAAACGCAGGCCTTTCTCGCCAAGATAAACTTTCGCGTCAAAATCCTTTATCTCTCCGGCAAGCTTTGTCTTCATAAAATCCGTTTCAAACAAAGTGACTTCTTTTATGCCGGACCGGCCTTTTTCCAAAGCGTCCCAAAAAGCCTCTTTGCCGACGCCATTGGAAGCCAAGACCCCTACTCCGGTGATCACTATCTTCTTTTTATCCATAAAAATAAAAAACCCCTTTTCCTTAAAAGGGGTTCATTGACGAGCGTTTTTCTTAAGATTTGCTTTTTCCTGATTCTCGATCCAGGATTCCATTGCCGAACGCCTGAATCTCCAATCATTCCCTATCTTAAAACCGGGGATCCTGCCTTCGCGGGCGAGCTTATGAACGGTAAAAATGTGCAGGTGCAGATAATCTGCAACATCCCTCGCCTCCATGATCTCCCGGTCTTTCATCAATCCTCCGTAAACTAACTAAACAAAACTATACACAAGTAGGACTAATTTACCAGAGAACCGGGAAACTGTCAATCGATTTTAAGCGCCCCCTTCCTCCCCCTCTTTTTCTGCGACAGTATCTTCCTCAATCACGGCCAAAACCGCGCCAACCTCCACCGATTCGCCTTCAGGAGCCATGATCTCGACAAGCGTGCCCGAACACGGCGCAGGGACATTGAAAGTCGCCTTATCCGTCGCCATCTCCACTAAATCATTGCCTTCGACAACACTCGCCCCATTCTCAAAAAACCAGTAAGAGACCGTCGCTTTTGTGATATTCTCGCCTAATTCCGGTAGATAGACTTTTATCATTTTCCCATCCCTCCCTTAAGCTTAAACCCGAAGACATCCTCTATGCTTTCAAGCAACATGACCTTCACCGCATCCAAAGAAACACCGTCAGAAAAGAAATCGTTCAAAGAAGCCATTTTCACATCCAGGCCGCAGGGCTTGATGAGATTGAAGAATTTATTATCCGCCTTCACGTTCAGGCTCAGGCCGTGATAGGAAACCCAATGACGCACGCCGATCCCGATGGAAGCCACCTTATACGGCCCCACCCAGACGCCGGTCATGCCTTTTTTTCTCAAGGCATTAAGGCCGAAATTACTGCGCAGCGCGCGGATGACGACCTCTTCCAACCTTCTTAAAAAAAGATGGAGATCTTTTTTATCCTTCCTCAGATCAAAAATAGGATAAAGGACCAGCTGGCCCGGGCCGTGATAAGTCACTTCTCCACCACGGTCGGTGATGCAGATTCCGACGCCCATTTTTTTCAATTGCGCATCGGACGCAAGGATATGCCTCTTATTTGCCCGGCGGCTCAATGTAATCACGTGCGGGTGTTCGCAAGTCACAAGCGTCTGAGGAGCGCGGCCGACAATAACATCCTCCACGATCTTCTTTTGAAGGTCATGGACAATCTCATAATCCACTAATCCCAGATCCAGGACCCGGCAATTCTGTAAGGCCTTCATAATCAATTAAAACTCTTCGCTACTTCCGCCACGATTTCCGAGACGCTCGGATGGGCAAAAATAGTTTTTTTAAGATCGTCGATAGGAATCTTGTTCTTCATTACGACGGAAAATATATTGATAAGCTCTGTGGCGTGAAGGCCGATGATGCTCGCGCCAATGATGCAGCCTGTTTTTTTATCAACCAGCACTTTTGCAAACCCCTGAGTGTCTTCCAAGACATGAGCCATGCCTACGGAAAGAAAATGGACGGTGGATGCCTTATAATCAACGCCGGCCTTCCTGGCGTCGTCTTCGCTGGCCCCGATGGAGCCGGCCTCAGGCGCTGTGAAGACGCTGCTCGGCACGGCCGAATAATCCCTCATCTCCGGTTTCAAGAACATATTGGCAACGGCGAGTTCGCCTTCGTAGCTGGCGACATGGGCGAGCATGATGCCGCCGATGCAGTCGCCGGCGGCAAAGATATTGCGCACTGCCGTCCTTAACTCGCTGTCCACGCAAATAAAGCCTTTCTCGAGCTTCACCTCAACGCCTTTTTCAAAAAGTCCATCGCCGACACCCGCGCGCCCGACAGAAACTAATACCTTGTCATAACTTTTTAGATCGAATTTCGCGCAATCGGCGCCGACTTGAATATCAATGCCGGACTTCTGGAGAGACTGCTGCAGCTTTTTGCTCACCTGGCTGTCTAAGCCTGGAAGGATCTGCGGGCATATTTCGACAATCGTCACCTCTGCGCCCAACCGCTTGAAAATACAGGCGAACTCGCAGCCGATGACGCCGCCGCCGATAATAAGCATCTTTTTTGGAACGGCATCTAAAATCAGGACATCATCGCTTGAAATAACGTGCGTGTGGTCGAATTTTATATTGGGGAGGCCGCGGGGAACAGAACCGGCCGCGACAAGGATGAATTTTGTCTTGATATTTTTATCCGGTCCGACCAGGACAATGTCCGGAGAAACGATCTTCGCTTTTCCTTCAAGATAGTCGATCCCGGCAGTTTTGCAGACATAGGCCATCCCGTTTTTTAAGCGCTGGATGACATCTGTTTTCTTCTTTTGGATCTCAGGAAATGACAACCCCTGCTTGGAATACTGGACAAGGGCTTTGGTGGGGATGCAGCCTTTGTTCAAACAGGTGCCACCCACCTCCTTCTCCTCGATAAGGCAGGCCTTTTTGCCGAGCTTGGAGGCGCTGATTGCCGCATTAAAACCAGCCCAGCCGGCGCCAATAACGCACAGATCATAATCCATCTTTAAAAGAGGTTTTGATCATTTCGGCCGATTGATGCAAAGCTGCGTTCTCTTCCGTAGATAACTGCAATTCAATGATCTTTTCAACGCCTCGGCTGCCAATCCTGGCGAAAACTCCGATGGCTACGCCACAAAGCCCGTATTCGCCATCTAAAATCGCGCTGACGGGAATATCCTTGGCCTGGCCGGTCACCAGTGCGTGAACGATCTCATAGATCGCGGCGGACGGACCGTAATACGCGCTGCCCGTCCCATATAAAGAAACTATCTGGGCGCCCCTTTGCCTGGTCTCCTGGACCAAAGCGGAAATATCGCTTTCAGGAAGTATTTTCGCAAGTTCCTTACCCCTGACCGTGGTCAGGCGCGGCAAAGGAATCATGGTCTCGCCGTGGCTGCCGATCACCAGCGCGCGGATCTGTTGTGTGCTGACAAAAAGTTTTTTGGAAATAAGGCTGGCAAAGCGGGCAGAATCAAGGCTCGCGCCCATGCCGAAAACCCTGTTTTTCGGAAACCCAAGCAACTTAAAAGCCCAGTAGGTCATCGCGTCCAAAGGATTTGTGACAACGACAACAATGGCGCTCTTGGCAAAATTGATGATATTCCCGCAGACTTCCTTAACAACGGCGGCGTTTTTAGTAAAAAGGTCCTCGCGCGTCATGCTCGGCTTGCGCGCGAAACCCGCGGTGATGACGACTACATCCGCATTGTCCAAACGCCCAAAATCGCTCGTGCCTTCGATGCGACAATCCAAGCCTAAAGAATACCGCGCATCTTCAAGATCGCACGCCTTGGCCTTGGCCAGATTCTCGGCGATATCGATCAAAACGACATTGGCGATGCCGCTTTCCGCGATCCTCATGGCCGCTGTGCCGCCGGCATTACCCGCGCCTATAATCGCGACTTTTTTTGGCATCTCACTTCATCCTTTTGATGATCGCGTCCGCCATAGCGCTGGTCGAGACCGCAGACGGATCGTTTCTGTCTATTTTAAGGTCATAGGTGACGAACTTTCCTTCTTTGATGATATCTTTGACCGCCGCCTCAAGTTTAGCCGCGGCTTTTTCCTCGCCTAAATATTTTAGCATCAAGACGCCCGAAAGGATGGTCGCTGTCGGATTGACTTTATTCATGCCTGTATATTTCGGGGCCGAGCCGTGCACCGGCTCAAAAAGCGCGATGCCGTCGCCGATATTAGCGCCGGGCGCAACGCCCAGGCCGCCGATCAGGCCCGCGCACAAATCCGAGATGATGTCGCCGTAAAGATTCGGCAGAACGAGCACATCGAAATTCTGCGGCTTGGTCACAAGCTGCATACTCAGATTATCGACGATCGCATCGTTGAATTCGATCCTGCCTGCGTACTCCCCGGCCACTTCGCGCGCCACCTCCAGAAAAAGGCCGTCCGTATGTTTCATGATGTTGGCCTTATGCACCGCCGTGACTTTTTTTCGGTTATTCTTCAAAGCGTACTCAAAAGCGAATTTGACGATACGGCGTGACGCAAACCTCGATATGGGCTTGATGGAAATACCGGAATCCGGCCTGATCTTCTTCAAACTTAAGGCATTGACCGTATCAATGACTTTTTTCGCTTGGCCTGAGCCTTCCTGGAACTCGATGCCCATATAAAGATCTTCACTGTTTTCCCTGACAATGACCAGGTCGACATTTTTGAAGGCCGATGGAACTCCCTCCATGCTCCTGGCAGGCCTTAAACATGCGTAAAGATCCAAGGCGTGGCGCAGCTCGACATTCACCGAGCGGAACCCCGTTCCCACAGGGGTCACGATCGGGCCCTTGATCGCGACCTTGTTCTTTTTTACGGACTCAATGACTTCATCCGGCAAGGGCTTGCCGTATTTCTTGATCGCTGCCTCGCCTGCGATAAACTCTTCCCACTGGATCAAGACGCCTGTGGCCTCGATGCAGCGCTTGGCCGCAAGGCTGACCTCAAGTCCGATGCCGTCCCCGGGAATAAGTGTAACCGTGTATTTCATGGTTCGACTCGTTTCACTCGCTCACCATAAACCCTGAGCGTAGTCGAAGGGTTCATAGATTGATGCAACCGTGTTTTTTGAAATGCTCGACGAGCCCGCCGTCGGCCAGGAGTTTGCGCATAACAGGCGGCAGGGGCTTGATCGACGTATCTATCTTTTTTGTAAGATTTTTCAACAAACCGTTCTGAAGATCTATTTCAAGCTGATCGTTTTCGCTGATCATGCCCGTATCCGCCTCGATCAAGGGCAGGCCGATATTGATCGCGTTGCGATAGAATATCCTGGCAAAACTTTTAGCCACCACGGCGATGATCCCGGCTTCTTTGATGACCAGCGGCGCCTGCTCACGGGACGAACCCATGCCGAAATTCTTTCCGGCAACAAGAAAGGATTCGCCCTTCTTTAAGCGCGAATAGAACGTCGGGTCGATGTCTTCCATTATATGCTTAGCCAGCTCCTTTAAGTCAGTTATGGAAAATTTATAACGGCCGGAGATGATGTAGTCCGTGTTGACGTCATCGCCGAGTTTGTAGGAAAACCCTTTAAAAATCATAGATTCTTGAACTCCTCGACGTGCTTGGCCTTGGCAAGCGCTGTTTCGTACGTGATGGTGCCGGACTTGTAAAGCTCTTTTAAGGATTTATCCATGGTGCGCATGCCGTACTGATGGCCCGTCTGGATCAGCGTCGGGATCTGCTCGATCTCCTGCTCGCGGATAAGGTTCCTGATGGCCGGCGTTCCGATCATGATCTCGGTGGCCACAACGCGGCCTACGCCGCTGGCGCGCGGAAGAAGAAGCTGGGAGACAACACCCTGCAAACAGTCTGCCAGCTGCAGTTTTACCTGCTGCTGCTGGTAAGGCGGGAAAACGTCAATGATCCTCTCGACCGTCTGCGGCGCATCCGGCGTATGCAAAGTCGCCAAGACCAAATGGCCTGTTTCCGCTGCGGTCAGCGCTGTTGAGATCGTCTCTAAGTCCCTCATCTCTCCTACAAAAATGATGTCCGGGTCCTGTCTCAAAGAATGCCTGAGCGCCTCGGAGAATGATTTTGTGTCCGAATAGACCTCTCTTTGCTTGATAATACTTCTTTTATTATGATGCAGGAACTCGATCGGATCCTCGATAGAGATGATCATATCCTGTCTCTCCGTGTTGATCAGATCGACCATCGCGGCCATGGTCGTCGTTTTTCCGACGCCCGTCGGACCGGTGACCAAAACAAGGCCGTTCGGTCTTTTTGCCAGGTCGCCGACGATCGCAGGAAGGCCGAGATCATCCAACCTCGGAATCTCCAATGGGATCCTGCGGACAGCCGCCTCAACACCCCCCCTTTGGATATGAACATTGACGCGGAAACGGTCCATGCCCACCATCGCAACAGATAGATCCAGCTCCCAGTTTTTCTCAAATATCTCCTTCTGCTCATTGGTGAGGATCGTATAGATGAGGCGCTTGGTGTCATCC
>JAGVGA010000007.1 GCA_020057345.1 Candidatus Omnitrophota bacterium
ATCGGTCAACTGTTTGATATACTCCCACTCCATCGCCCCGGAATAGGCAGGCATCCGATCCTCTGGTTTTGATGCCATATAAGAGATCGGGCTGGTCCCGCCGAAGCTCGCCAGGGATTTGTAAAGACCGTTGAACCTCTCAGCGAAATCCATGCCCCACGACTTACCGATCTCTTTGCCATCCTCATCCTTGAGCGAGCTGAACCGGAAACCTGTCTCAAGGCCTGAACGCAGGATGGTCGTGACTGTGAATTCGACGGAAGCCATCTGCGTCGCTGTCATGCCGAATTTATTCACCATCTTCGTGCGATCTTTGTTCCATTGATAGCTGCCTGAGATAGCGCTCAAGAGGAGCCCCGAACCCGCAGCCAAAAACGCATCCCTATAAGGATGTTCACCGACGCCAAGCCCAACAAAACCGTTAGCCGCAAAAGAGCCGGCAAGGCCTCCAAGAGCATGTATATAGCCCTGCGCCTGCAGATCATTCTTACTGCCAAACCAGTTATTGCTGATAGCGAGCTGCTCAAACGTCTTGGTAAAAAACATCGTGACAATCTGCTTCTGAAAAGTAATATCCTTAAATAACATGGTGGCTGTATCTGTAAAGCTGAGCCCGCTGGTATTCGGGGAAAAAATCTTGCCGTCTGCTGAAGTCGTTCCTTGCATTCCCTCTGTGCCTTCACCAGCTTTCATATTATATGGCTGGCCATAGCCCATCGCGGCTGAGAATCTATCCGCGGCGTACATACCCACCGCGTATCCAACAATAGGAGCCAGCACTTTGGAAAGCCCGTTATTGTTGTGCTCAAGATAAGACGCAACGCCGACATTCACCGCGCCCATGATGAGCCCTTTGCCAGCGCCCATCCCGAGCTTAGCCAGGAAGCTCGCTTCAGCGAGGTTCGGAGACGGACTTGCAACGCCGCCAATCGCATAGGCGCCGACTGTAGCAAAGATCTGGGTCCACTCTTTGTTCATCCCCAGCTCGGCTCCGACATAAGCCAAACCAGTCGCTATATTCGAGACCAGGATACCCGTCGAAAGACTCTGCCAGCCTGAGGAAGCGCTCCAACCGGCATCTGTGAAACCACCCATACCAAAAGATACGGCAGCCATGCCCAGCGTCAACCAGAGATCTTCCTGGTAGGGACTCTGGAAATAGCCACTGAAATCATACGTATCGTAGACCTGCCTCTTCTGGCCGCGGATCGCCTTGGCCACGTCGTCGTTCAGGATCTCGATGCCAAGCCCGTCGACATTCGCTGTGGCGCGCAAGAGGCCGTATCCGGAGAATCTACGAATAAATTCTTCTTTTGTTAAGATTTTTTCACGGCCGTTATCCTCGGTTATCAAAGAATCTTTAGAAAGTCCTTTAACGAGGACCATGTGGTCGTCATCCACGAACGCAATGAACGGGACCATCTTATTTAGTGCTTTTGCAATCTCTTTATTATCTAGCGCAAATTGTTTCCATTGGAACGACTTCAAATCCATGCCAAAGAGCGCTGCTGTTTTTTCGATCGCGTACAAAGAACTCTCCAGCTTCTTAGCCGTGTTATAGGTATAAATATCTAATGAATCGGAAAGGATATCGATTAAGAGTGCGTTGTGGGCTATCTGAAGCGGAGATATGCGCTGGCCCATGACCGCGTTCAACATGCCGGCCAGGGACAGGGCGCCGCAGGTCACCAGATTGTGATTCGGATCGAGCATCCAAGAGTACAGCTCGCCGATCTTGTCTTCTGTAAGAGATAAAGGATAATTCCTGTGAACCGTGACCTCTCTTGAGATCTTGATGTCCGTCGCTGCTTTGCCAATCAGTTCCGCAAGAGCGTCTTTAATAGAATCCGCAATGACTTTATCCGTTGCTTTGTCCGTTACGAGGGCAGACCCGTCCGGTGCAACGGCTTGTGTGCGAACAGAAGGATCAACACCTCCGTAGAGCACGCCGCGCATGTTGTAGTCAACAGCCCATGCTACCTGCTCCGGCAGGAAAGTCAGGACTATCAACCACGCAATGGCTTTTGCCCAAAGCTTATTGCGCCAATTCACCATACGTTACGTTCGGTATCTGTTTTATCTAGCACCTACATCCTCCTTTCCTTTTAGATTCCTGCCTGCTGACAGGTGAGCCATCTGCCCTTCGGCAAGGGCAGATGGTATCGAATCGTGTTCAGCCACAGAACACGATTCAAGCGAAATATTAAGCCCGGCATGGATGTTCTTTTTATTATTTAGCACCGGTTCCCATCCCTCCTAACAAATTCCCGCTCATGAACTGAATCGCAATAGGCCCGCCCACGATCACGCCGACCACGGGCAGGATGAAGAAGATCAAGGGCAGAAGCATCTTCATCGGCGACTGAAGCGCTTCGCGCTCCGCTCGCCTGAAAAACCTCTCCCGTGTATCTTCCGACAGGATCGCCAGCGCTTCGGCGATCGGCGTCCCCATCCTATCCGCCTGAATCAAAGTCCTGGAAAATGCGGTGATGTCAGGCGTGTTGATGCGCCGCGACAGATCTTTTAAAGCCTCCCGGCGCGGCTTGCCCACCTTGATCTCATGCAGCATCAGCGACATCTCCTCGATGAACGCTGACGGCCTTGACTTCTCGACGATCCAGCGCGTGGCCGCTATAAAATCAAGGCCTGCGTCCACGCACAGTGCTAACAGGTCCACCGTATCCGGCAAAGAACGCACCACCGCGGCTTTTCTCTGCGCCAGCTTTGCGCCCAACCAGAGATCCGGAAGAAAAAAACCGATGACGCCTGCGACCAAGAGATGCAAGATCTCCCCCTTAGGCAAAAACCCTATTGTCAAAATAACGCCGATGATCGCCGTGAACTCTTTGGCGCCGAAGAACTGCTCGACGCTTAAAGAGACGCGCGCGCCGAATAATTTGTTTTCCACGTTATCGCGCTTCACAAAGCGGCGCACGACAAAATAGTTCAGCGGCGCGAAAATGTCAAAAACGCGCACTAAGATGGACTTCCTGTCCTGCGCCGTGACTTCGTATCTCAGGCGGCGCTTAATGGTCTTCCTCAATTCCGCGGCTGAGAAAAACCACAGAAAGAAGTTCATCAATAAGAGGAACAAGCCTGCAAATAAAAATATTTGTGATAAATAAACACTCATTGGATGCCTCTTATTGATATTGATTTTTTTATCGTCTTCATATGTTCACCTTGCTGAACATCCTGATCAAGTACATCCCGATAAGCTCGGAGATAACCGCATAGATCATCAGGCCCCGGCCCAGCGCGCTCGAGAGCATGATGTCAAAATAGTTCGGCTGAAAAGAGATGACCAGGATCGCAAACCCTATAGGCAGCCCGGACATCACGACACCCTGAATCTTTCCCTGCATGCTCAAGGTCTTCACGCTATCGCCAAGCTTGATCTTTGCGCGGATCGTGCCCACTAGCCTGTCGAACAACAGCGTGATATCGCCGCCTGTCTCGCGCGCAACCAGGATAGCCGTGGTCAAAAGATTCAACTCCTCCGAAGGCATGCGCCTGTTCAGATTCTCAAAAGATTCTTCCAGGGCGATGCCCATCTTGTTCTCGCGCAGGATCAGCCCGAACTCCTGGGAGAGCGGCGGAGGAAGCTCCTCCACCAACGCCTCGATAGATTGGAGCAAGCTTAACCCGCCTTTTAAACAGCTGGATAAAATCAGCAGGCCGTCTGTGATCTGAGCGCTGAATTTGTTTTTTCTGGCCATAATAAGGTTTTTGACGATCAGCGCGGGAATTGCGAACCCCATGCCTAACCCGATCATCGAGCCCATCAAGCTTCTGGTGATCGCCAATCCGACCAAACAGAACAAAGTCGGCGATGCGATATTCAAAAGAAAGAACCTATGCGGATCCATGTCCAAGAATATCTCTTTTAAGCGGCCCCTCTGTGTTTCAACGCCGCGCACGCGCCACGCATAAAACTTGTCCCAGACCACCGGGACGAGCTGGTAGCACATCAGGGACACCGCGCCGAAAGTCATTATCAGGACCAATCCTTTCACAAGCATAATACCCTCGCCTTAACGAACCGTTACCGTCGTAGTTCCCGGATCATACTGCCTGCCGGAACCGAACGTGCCGTCCGCTGCTGCTTTCCACCGGCTGCTGAGCGCGCGCCTTAAAGTCGTCTGCACCGCGATCAGCGCAAGAATCAAAGCCGAAACCAAGATCGAATATTCCAAAAGAGCCACGCCCTTTTTTGTTTTATCGCAGAACCGGTTCAACATCCCTTACTCCTGACTTGGATAACCCTATCACCTCGACAAGTTTTTTCTCCCCACCAACATGAGCGATCGTTAACACAAAAAATGTATTCTCATCGTAAACATTGACAGAAACCTGTGTCGCCCCGGACGGATCTTTCTTATAGATCTTCCAGTTAAAGAACGCTGTTTTTTTCGCGCCTGCTTGTTTATAGCCTTTGCTGAAATTCTCGATAAAGGCCCTCTCGAATGTTATCTTGCATGCATCGCCTTCGCATTTGGCATATGCGTCACCAACTTCCTTGCCCAGAAATTTCAGCTTGGTCCAGTCGATCATGGTGCGCGCCGAATATTTGCCGTCAATGAGCTGATCCATCAGTCTGCGCGCAAAGCTGACATCGTCCTGCCAAGCGCAACCCGCCAGGAGAAATCCAACAATAAGAACATAGCCAATAGCTTTTCTCCCTAACCACGCCTGTGTCATTGCGAAGGAGCGTAGCGACTGAAGCAATCTTAAAAACAGGATTGCTTCGCTTCGCTCGCAATGACATTCATTTGGACAGCAATGAGCTTTTCTGATCATTTTATTCCTCTCAATCTCTTAGCCTCAGGACAGGAGTGCCGTCCCCCCCGAGTGTATAAGTGACCTTGCCTGTCCTGCTGATGCCGCGGGCGGTGGGATCAAAAGGATTCCATCTTCCCAACGGCCCCACATTGCTGGACAGTTCGCTTTTGGTGACCTTGATCCAGCAGTTGCCTCCATCGCTATAATTCTCCAACTCCACGCACTTTTTGCGCCAGTTGCCGCGCGGCTCGGAAATGAGCGGCATGACATAATTGCCGGACTGCGCCATGATAACATTATGGCCCCTGAGATCATCCCATTCAAACGCAACAGGATTATATCCGCCGTATTGGGTCATCGACCCGACTGTCTTTCTCCGGACTTCGTCATTAAAAGCCTCAAGGGCCTCTTTGAACTCCGTCATCTCGGCAATAAGGTTGTCTATAGCGTCTATCGAAGGCTTCATTTCATCATCTGCGGGTTCGTCAAAGGTAGCCTTGGGAACAGCCGGCAAGCTGCACGGGAAATTATGCGCGCAGTCTCCCGGCAATTCGCCGTAGCACCAGTCCCATTCTTCTCCGCATTGATACCAACCCCACTGCCCGGGGATAAATGGCCCACACACTCTGGGATCCCCTTGATAAGTACCCAGGTCGCACG
>JAGVGA010000044.1 GCA_020057345.1 Candidatus Omnitrophota bacterium
GCGCGAAGGGTGGCAGAAGATCGGGGAGGGCGTGACCACGCCGGAAGAGGTCATGCGTGTCGCAGAGATAGGATAGCTGCTTGGATAAGTGTCATTGCGAGCGCCTGCCTGCCGGTAGGCAGGAAGCGAAGCAATCTTAAAAAGGCCATGCCTACATTCACATATTTAGCCAAAAAAAACCTGAATGAGACCGTCGAGGGGATCATTGTCGCCGATGACCAGGACAACGCGGTGAACAAGCTCATCGAGATGGGCCTGTCTCCTGTCAAGGTGGAACTCCTTATCTCGCCGGAAAAATCTCAAGGCCCAGGTATCATCGGCTTTCTTTCGCGGCGCAGCCTTAATCAGAAAGACCTGTGCGTTTTTACCAGCCAGCTGAAGAGCCTGATGAAGGCGAAGGTCGACCTCCTGAAATCATTAAGCATCCTTTACGGCCAGTCGGACAAAGAGAGGTTAAAAAATCTGATCCTGGACCTTCATACAACAGTCAAGAACGGCGCGACCTTTTCGGATGCGCTCAACAAACACGCGGCATTTTTCCCGAGCCTGTATGTCAATTTAATCAAGACCGGCGAGGCCTCCGGCCGGCTGGACGATGTCTTAGACGAGCTGGACAGATTTTTATCCAAAGAAGAAGAGTTCAAGATGCATGTCAAGACAGCGCTCGCTTATCCGACGTTGATGATCTTGGTGGGCGCGTGCGTCATCTTCGTCCTTTTCAGCTATGTCATCCCGAAGCTGAGCGCTATCTTCGCGGACTTCGATTATCAATTGCCTCTGCCGACGCAGATCATGCTCAAAGTCAGCGGTTTTTTTAATTCGTGGTGGTGGACGATGGTCTTGGGAGCAGGCGTCTTGATGGGCGTTTTGATGCGCATGTCCAAGAGCCCGGAAGGCCGCGCCAGATTGGATTGGATGAGATTGCGCATCCCGGTCGTGGCCGGGCTTACCTCCAGGCAGTCCCTGGCCCGTTTTTGCCGGACATTGTCCCTGCTTATGCGCAGCGGCCTTCCGGTCTTCCAGGCCCTGCAGGTGTCTATTCCGACCTTAGAGAATGCGGTCTACATGAAGGAGATGGAAGGCGTGAAAAAAGAGGTCTTAGAGGGTGTTTCTCTTTCCAGCAGCATGAAGAAAATAAGTTTCTTGCCTTCGTTCCTGGTCCAGATGGTCTCCGTCGGAGAAGAAGGGGGGCGGCTGGAGAGCGTCTTAAACGAAGTGGCGAATATCTACACTCAGGAGACGGACGAAAAACTCAAAGTCATCACCGCTTTGCTCGAGCCCATGATCATCCTGGTGTTGGGGCTTGTCCTTGGAGGCATTGCTCTGGCGATGCTGTTGCCGATATTCCAGATCAACTTGCTGGTCAAGTAATGAACACCACTTTAGTCCTGGAGATCGGAAGCGTATGGCTTAAGATGGCGGCGTTCCGGTCCGCCATCAGCGCTTTCTATTTAAAAGGCGTCAGCGCCGCAAGCCTTGTGAATCTTCCCGAAGAGGCGGTCTCAAAGCTCATCGCCGATTTCTTAAGCCACTTAAAAGTCACGCGACCCCAGAACATCATCGTCTCGTTTCCCCGGAATTCCGTTACTTTGCGCAATCTGCGCATTCCATCCGTCAAACCGACAGAGATCGATGATATGATCAAGCTTCACGTCGGCCGGCAAGTCCCGTATGCCAAGGAGGAGATCATTAGCGGCTACCGCATCATAGGCAAGGATACGATGGGGTATTCCAAGGTGATGCTCGCCATCGTCCACCGCGAAAGCATCCGTAAGGTTTTTCGTATTTTGGAAAGGGCGGGCCTTTACACGGACCGCGTGGAGCTCAGTTCCGACGGCATCCTCTCCTGGTTATGCAAGGCGGTCAAGCCTTTTTTGATGAAACCCGAAGAGGCGTTCATCATCCTGGACATGGACTCCAATTTTACGGATTTCATTGTTTCCAACAACGAGAACATCCTTTTTTCCCGCGTCATCGCGCTCGGCCGCGAGCAGCTGGAGGACGAGACCAGATGGCAGAAGTTCATGGGCGAGATGAAGCAGACGATCGTCATCTCCCAGGGCGAAGAAGTGCTGCAGAAGCCGTCAAAGATTTTTATCACAGGCGCGGTAGAATCGATGAAGAGCCTGGCGTCGAGAATCGAGGTGGAATTTAATCTTCCGGTCCAGGTCGTCGAACCCCTGGTGAACGTGCCTGTGGCAAAAGAGGTGAGTAAGTCTCCGGAAGGGCTTTTCCGGCAGACATCATTTTGCGCGCCTCTGGGCTTAGGATTGGATACGGTCAAAAAAAAGATCAATTTTGTCTTGCCCGAAGCGCAGATCCGAAAGACATTGAAGGAGCGCAGCCGCGACATGATCTTTCTCGGCTCTGCGGCGATGTACCTGATCCTTGTCGTCTGCGGGATCTACGGCGAGAAGATGCGCAATCAGCAGGCGCTCCTGGGCCTGTTAAGTGACCGCTACAAGACGATCGCTGCCGATGCCCAGGATTTGACTCAGAAGACCGAAAGGATCAAAAAGGTAAAATCCAAGATGGACACAAAGACCTCGGCCATCAATTATCTGTACGAGGTCTCGAAGTTGTTGCCTCCGGAGATCATCATCCTGAATCTCTCCTTTGAAAAAGGCCAGAAGCTCATCGTGAAAGGCCGCGCGCAGGAGATGTCGGATGTCTTTAAGTTCATAACTACCCTGGAAGGCTCACCTTCTTTTAAAGACATCCAGACGCGCTACACGACCAGAAAGAAGGTTCAGGGCAAAGATGTCAATGAATTCGAATTGGTCTGTCCCTTTGAACATGAGGCGATAAAGAAGAAGACCAAAATAACAGGCGGTGCTTTGTGAGCCCTCTTAATCTTAAAAAAAGAGATTATGTTCTGCTGTATCTGGCTGTCGGCCTCTTTTTTGTGTGGCTGGTGGCGCGCGTGGTATTGAATCCTTTTCATGAGAAGCTTACGGATCTAGAAGAGGAGGTGTCGGAAGAGGAGCTCAAACTCAAAAAAGGAATCGGTCTTATCGAGAAAAAGGAGACCATTAGCCGGGAATACGGCAAATATGCAAGTTACTTTTCTTTGGAAAACGTTTCCGATGACGAAGCGGTGTCGCGGTTCCTGCGCGAAGTGGAGAAGATCGGCTGCGAGTCGCGCGTGACGATCATTGATATGAAACCGCAGAAAGAGACGGAGTCGGACAAGTTCTCCAAGCAGTACCAGATCAATATCAAGGCCGAAGGGAATATGCAGCAGCTTGTGAATTTTCTGTACGCGCTGCATCATTCGGAGCTTTTGCTGAGTGTCGAAAAGCTCGTCCTGTTGCCGAAAGCGGACAATCTGTCTGATTTGAACATCACGCTGACGTTGGTCGGTGTGTCGTTTTTGTAAAGGAGGATACATGAAAAAGAACGGCTTTACGCTTATCGAGATCATGCTGGTCGTCATCATTATCGGTATCCTGGCGGCCATGGTCGTACCCAGGCTGACAGGCCGGTCGGATGAGGCGCGCCGGTCGGTCGCCAAGACAGACATCGAATCGAATATCGCCCTGGCGCTGGACCTCCATGAGGCCGATGTCGGCGCTTTTCCGGAATCTCTCGACGGGTTGCTCAAGGCGCCGTCGGATACAACGAACTGGAAAGGGCCTTATTTGAAAAAGAAGCCTCATGACCCCTGGGGCCGGGCGTACAATTACAAATACCCGGGAACGCAAAACGAAGACAGCTATGATTTGTCGTCATCGGGGAAAGACGGCACAGAAGGCACGCAGGACGATGTCACGAATTGGGAGTAATAATGCAGGTGTTATGAGGCATTCTTTTAAAAGGACGGGGTTTACTCTTGTCGAGCTTCTTGTCGCGGTCACGGTGATCGCGGTGGGCATGGTTTTTGTCCTGGGCGCTTTAAGTCAGTGCATCTACGCGCTGACCACCGCGAAGAAGACCGCGCGCGCCAACTATCTTTTAAGCCAAAAGCTCTGGTCCATCGATCAGGAGCGGCAACAGGCCGGCGGCAGCGAAGAAGGCGCGCGGTCCGGGATTTTTGCTGAGCTTGACAAGGATTATCAGTGGTCCGACGAGGTCCGCGCGATCAACGAGGATTTTGGGAATGAAACGACTTTTATCCAGAAATATCTGAATGAAGAGACCGTGAAGGTGATCTGGCACCAGGGAAAAACGGACAAGGATGTTTCTGTTACCCGGTATGTGGCAAAGAAGCAATCGTAAGGGCGTATGAATCATTGCTGTCCAAATGAGTGTCATTGCGAGCCCCGAAGGGGCGAAGCAATCTCTTTTTTAAGATTGCTTCGTCGCCCGCCTGCGGCGGGGCTCCTCGCAATGACAAGTCGCGGGTTTACC
>JAGVGA010000092.1 GCA_020057345.1 Candidatus Omnitrophota bacterium
AGCCCGACAGGGCGGTGCATATTAAACTTCAGTGATTAAATTCTCAAAATAAGTTCGCGCAGCGTTTAATAAGTGCGACTTTTTAATCAAGTCCATCGGAGGATAGAAAAGTGAAAAGAATCAATGTGGGAATCATAGGCCTTGGGACCATCGGGTCCGGGGTGATAAAAATCTTGAGGGAGCGGCGCCGTCTTATCCTGGAGCGCTCGGGCGTTGATGTGCATCTTGTCAAGGCGTGCGATGTCAGGCGCGCGCAGGCAGATAAGATCGGTTTGCCGTCGTCTCTTTTCACTTCCAACCCGCAGGAGATCATAAAGAACGACAAGATCGACGTGGTCGTCGAGCTGATCGGCGGGTTCCATCCGGCGAAAGAATTGATCTTGCAGGCGCTTAAAAGCGGTAAACATGTCGTCACCGCCAATAAGGCGCTTTTAGCGTCTGAGATATGCGATATCTTGTCGGTCGCTCGCAGGAATAAAAGACAGCTGAAATTCGAAGCATCAGTTTGCGGCGGAATCCCTATTATAAAGGCGATTCGCGAAGGCCTTGTCTCCAACAAGGTCGATTCTTTCTTAGGTATTATCAACGGTACATCCAACTATCTTTTGACCAAGATGGCGGAAGATTCTCTGACCTTTTCTGAGGCGCTCAGCCGCGCAAAAAAGAAAGGGTATGCGGAGCGCAATCCCCGTTTTGACGTTGAGGGGATCGACGCGGCTCATAAGCTGGTCATTTTGTGTTATCTGCTTTTTTCAAAATTGATCCCCCTTGATAGCGTATTTAAAGAGGGTATCTCCGATATTTCACATCTCGACATCCGTTACGCTCAGGAGATGGGCCTGGTGATTAAACCTCTGGCCATCGCCAAGAAGGTCGGGGATGACCTCGAGGCGAGGGTGCATGCGACACTTTTGCCCAAGGACCATATGCTCGCCCCTGTCAACGGCGTTTTTAACGCTGTTTTGTTCCGCGGAGACCTTGTCGGCGACATGCTCTTTTATGGACGCGGCGCAGGCCAGTTCCCGACCGCGTCCGCCGTCGTGAGCGATCTTGTCGACCTTGGGAGCGATGCGCAGGCTGATTCCATTTTGAAATCGTCTGTCAAACCAAGGATCAGGAAAGTCAGGAGAATGGACGATATTGTCAGCCGTTACTACCTGCGTTTCATGGCCATTGACAAACCAGGCATCCTGGCGCGCATCGCCGGGGTCCTTGGGAAATACCGCATCGGCATCGCCCAGGTGAGCCAGAAGGAGCGCCGACGCGCAAAGTTCGTCCCCGTTGTGATGATCACTCACCATGCGTTGGAAAAGAATTTAAGGAACGCCTTGGAGGCGATCGAGCGGCTGGCCATTGTCAAGAGCAAGACCATCAAGATCCGTATGGAGGATTTTTAAAAGTGAGCGGACAGGGATTGATAAGGAAATATTCGAAGTTTTTGCCGGTCAGCGATAAGACCCCGATCGTCACTCTGTATGAGGGCGATACGCCTTTGATCCCTTCGGCCTATTTATCTTCAAAAACAGGTTGTCAGGTCTATTTGAAATATGACGGTTTGAACCCGACAGGATCGTTTAAGGACCGCGGCATGACCGTTGCGATCTCAAAAGCAAAAGAAGAGGGTTTCGAGGTCGTGATGTGCGCTTCGACCGGAAACACCTCTGCTTCGGCAGCGGCCTACGCGGCGGCCGCGAAAATAAGATGCGCGGTGTTGATCCCGGAGGGGAACATCGCTTTTGGAAAGTTAGCGCAGGCTTTGATCCACGGCGCAACGGTCCTGGCGATCAAAGGAAATTTCGATGTTGCTCTCGGATTGGTGCGCCAGATCACGGACAAATACCCGATCACCCTGGTCAATTCTTTGAACCCTTACCGCATCGAGGGCCAAAAGACCGGAGCATTCGAGATATGCGATTGCCTGGAAGGCGCGCCTGAATATCACGCGATCCCCGTCGGCAATGCCGGGAATATCACCGCTTACTGGAAGGGGTACAAGGAATACAAACGGGAAGGATTGGTCCGTTCTTTGCCGAAAATGCTCGGATTTCAGGCAGCGGGTGCCGCGCCTATAGTCCGCGGCAAGCCTGTGAAAGATCCGAAGACTGTAGCGACCGCGATCAAAATAGGGAATCCTGCGAGCTGGCAACAGGCGCTTGCCGCGCGCGATGAATCCGGCGGCCTGATCGATACTGTGACTGATAAAGAGATCCTGGATGCGTATAAGATCCTGGCTGCCAAAGAAGGTATTTTTGTCGAGCCGGCATCGGCCGCTTCGGTGGCCGGAGTTTTGAAGCTGGCAAGGTCAGGTTATTTTAAACAGGATAAAAAGTCCCGTGTTGTCTGCGTGTTGACCGGGCACGGATTAAAGGATCCCGAAAGGGCCATTGCGAGCATCAAAAGGCCAAAAACCTTGAGACCCGACCTGAAACTCATTTTAAAAGAAATAGGATTTTAGAGATGCGGCACCACTCGTGTCCAAATCAATGGTGATGTATCGACGGAAAGAATATTCCGGGATTCCAGTTCGCAATTTGTCATTGCGAAGGAGCAAAGCGACTGAAGCAATCTTAAAAACAGGATTGCTTCGCCCCTTCGGGTCTCGCAATGACACTAATTTGGACAGCAATGATGCGGCACAATGAATAATTCTTTGAAAGGCAAGAGGATCCTTATCACCGCAGGGCCTACATGGGTGGCGATTGATGACGTGCGCGTCATCAGCAATATCTCTAGCGGCGCATTGGGATTGTTATTGGCAAAACAGGCGAAAGCCGAACGCATGAAGGTCGACCTGATCTTAGGCCCTGTCGGCCTGATCAATCTGCCGAAAGAGATACAGGTTTTTCCTTATCGGTATTTTTCAGAGCTCAGAGGCCGGATCGAGAAGAGGCTTGCGGCGAGGAACTACGACATCATCCTTCATGCGGCTGCTGTCAGCGATTTTTTGGTCGATCGCTCGAGAGGAAAGATCCCTTCGAAGAGCCAGCTGATCTTAAAGCTTAGGCAAGCGCCGAAACTCATCAGGCTGGTCAGGCGGATAGCCCCCAGATCTCTTCTTGTTTTATTCAAGCTCGAGGTGGGCGGCGGCGATGTTGTTTTGATTAATAAGGCCCTTCAGGCGATGAAAGACAGCCGCGCGGATCTGGCTGTTGCGAATATCTACACATCTGCGGGATACAAAGGTTATGTTCTTGATCCTTGCTGCGTTTTGGCAAAAGCCGGTTCCCGGCAGGAGCTTGCGAGAGATCTATTTAGGGTTTTAGAAGAGAGATTCGGTTAAATGAAATACATCGTTTTGATCCCTGATGGCATGGCGGATGAGCCCTTAGAGCAGTTGGCCGGCAAGACGCCGCTCGAAGTCGCTCAGACCCCGAATATGGATTCTGTTGTTCGGGACGGCCTCCTGGCGCAGGCGAGGACCATCCCGCAGAATTTATCGCCGGCCTCTGACGTGGCGAACCTTTCTATTATGGGGTATGATCCGCTCAAATATTATTCGGGCCGCGCCCCTCTTGAGGCGGCGCATCTGGGGATCGATCTGGCGGATGACGAGATCGCGTTCCGCTGCAACCTGGTCACCGTCTCTGACGATAAGATGGCGGATTACAGCGCCGGGCATATTTCTTCCAGAGAGGCGGCGATCCTGATCGATGAATTAAACAGAGGATTAGGCCGCGAGGGTGTGAGTTTCTATCCGGGAGTCAGTTATAGGCATCTGATGGTCAAGAAAGGCCAGGATAGAGAGGATCTGCTCCATGCGAGTTGCACGCCGCCGCACGATATTTTGGGACAGTCCATCCGCAAACATCTGCCAAAAGGCAAAGGCGCGCAGATCTTAGTTGACTTGATGGAAAGGTCCAGGCTTGTCTTAACACAGCACGAGATCAATAAAGTCAGGGTGGATTTAAAAGAAAACCCGGGGAACATGATTTGGCTTTGGGGCCAGGGCCAGAAACCCGCCATGCCGACTTTTAAGGAGAAGTTCGGTTTGACCGGAGCGGTGATATCAGCGGTGGATCTTATCAAAGGCATCGGAAAGATTATCGGATTAGAGGTGATTCAGGTGGAAGGCGCCACCGGTTATTATGATACCAATTATTTAGGAAAAGCCCAGGCCGCCATTGAGGCGCTCAAAAAACTTGATTTTGTCTTTGTCCA
>JAGVGA010000066.1 GCA_020057345.1 Candidatus Omnitrophota bacterium
ATACTGAAGATAATTAAATATAATTATATAATGTTTTAAATAATCTAAGATAATTTAAGATAATTAAATAAAATTATAAGTAGATGAGAATTTAAAAGAGAATAAGCTTACGCGCATGGCGTCAGATGCATACTGGCGAGGTGCCTTAATTTTTATTCCTTTTTTTTGTTCTTTTGTTATAATGCCAAGAATGAAGCCCCTCGTTTATGACCAAACGCTGATGAAAGCCTGGGGCCCTTTTTTCAATAAAAAGATTCAGCGGGAAAATTGAGAGGTTTTATGGGTGCGGTCCATGTGACAGATTTAACTTTTAAGAAAGAAGTCCTTGATTCAAAAGTGCCCTGCTTGGTGGATTTCTGGGCGGAGTGGTGCGGCCCTTGCCGCCGCGTGGGGCCTGTGGTGGATGAGATTGCCGCTGAATACGAAGGGAAATTCAAGATCGCCAAACTTAACGTGGACGAAGGCCAGAAGACCGCGCAGACGTACGGCGTCATGTCCATCCCGACGCTAATGATTTTTAAGGACGGTCAGGTCTTAGAGCAGATCGTCGGCGCCGTCGGCAAGGCGGAGCTGAAGGCCAAGATAGAGGAGCATTTAGGATAAATGGACGTCATCACCCAGTTGCGAGAGAAAGCGAAACGGCAATCAAAGACGATTGTTTTGCCTGAGGGCAGCGACAGCCGCGTGAAGCAGGCCGCGGAGTTCATCGCAAAAGAGAAGCTTGCCAGCATTATTCTTTTAAAAGAGGATGAGCTTGATCCGAAAAAGATCGACGAATACACGGAATTATTTTTCCAATTAAGACAGCACAAGGGGATCTCCCGCGATGATGCCAGGCGGACGGTCAGCCATCCTGTTTTTTACGGCGCACTTATGGTTCGGCAGGGCCTGGCGGACGGTTTCGTGGCGGGCGCTGCGACGACCACGCCGGATGTGGCCAAGGCCGCGCTTTATTGTTTAGGCATCGATAAAAGGATCGCCACCATCGCCAGCTGTTTCATCATGGTCATTCCTGATTGCAAATACGGCGAAAACGGCGTTTTCATCTTTGCGGATTGCGGTATCGTTCCGGATCCGACGACGCGGCAGCTCGCCCAGATAGCGATCTCGTCCTCGGAGCTTGCCAAAAAAGTTCTCGGGCTGACCCCCCGCGTGGCCATGCTCAGCTATTCGACCAAGGGTTCGGCCTCCGGCCGGTTCGTGGAGCGTATCCGCGAAGCGACCGCGATGTTGCGCGAGATGGTCCCGGAATTGACGGTGGACGGCGAGCTCCAGGTGGATGCGGCGATCGTTCCCGAAGTGGCCAGGATAAAAAATCCGGGAAGCCCGATCCAGGGCAACGCGAATATCCTGATATTCCCGAGTCTGGAGGCAGGAAACATTTCCTATAAACTTGTGGAGAGGCTTTCCGGAGGCCAGGCCATTGGGCCTCTTTTGATGGGCTTGGTGAAGCCGTGCAGCGATTTGTCGCGCGGTTGCAGCTGGGAAGATGTGGTGGATTGCACGGTGGTCACGGCGATCCGCGCGCAATACGAATCCCAGGACGAAAATATATGAAACGCTTTAAGGTCCTCGTCATCAACTCCGGCAGTTCCTCCATTAAGTATTGCCTTTTTGACGTTCGGACCAACAGCCGCAAAAGCGACGCCCGGTTCCGGCTTTACTATAAGGGCCTTATTGAAAAAATAGGGCAGAAGGACGAGCGCGTCAAAAATCACAAAGACGGCATCCGTCTGCTGCTCGATGAATTGGTCAGGACAAAGGAGGCCGGCTTAAAGAGGTTGGACGAGATCTTCGTTATCGGCCACCGCGTGGTGCACGGAGGTGTTGAGTTTGAACAACCGACTGTTGTCACGGACAAGGTCATTGCCCAGATCCGACGGTGTTTTGAGCTGGCGCCGTTGCACAATCCTGCGAATCTCGCTGGGATAAGGGCGTGCAGGGAGCTGTTGCCGGATACCAGGCAGGTCGCTATTTTTGACACGGCCTTTCATCAGACGCTCCCGGATTACGCCTATATCTACGGCCTCCCGTATGAGTATTATAAAAAATATAATTTGAGAAAATACGGTTTTCACGGGACGAGTCACCACTATGTCGCTCTTGAAGCCGCAAAGATCCTTAAAAAGCCGCTGAAAAAATTAAAGCTTATCACGTGCCATCTCGGCAACGGCTGCAGCATCGCGGCGATCAATAACGGTAAGTCTGTTGATACGAGCATGGGTTTTACGCCCTTAGAAGGGCTCGTCATGGGGACCCGCTGCGGAGATATCGACCCGGCATCCGTTATTTTCCTGGAGAAAAAAGAAAAAAAGAGCTTAGAGGAGATCGATCGGGTCCTGAATTACGAGAGCGGGCTCAAAGGGATCTCGGGGATAAGCAATGATATGCGCGAGATCAAAAAGGCGGCCGGCCAGGGGCATGACCGCTCCCGCCTGGCGCTGGATATTTTTGCCTACAGGATCAAGAAGTATATCGGCAGTTACCTTGCGGCGCTCGGCGGGGCGGACGCGATCGTGTTCACCGCCGGCATCGGCGAGAATGAAAAAGATATCCGCGCGAAAGCCCTGGAAGGGCTGTTTAATTTTTTGAATAAGAAGAAGACCCGGGTGCTCGTCATTCCGACAAATGAAGAGCTGATGATCGCCAAGCAGGCGTTCCATCTGGTGAGAGGATAAGGAGTAAAAAATGCAGAGGATCATGTGTAAGTCAAAAATTCACAGGGTAAAAGTAACGGCCACCAAGCTGTATTATGAAGGCAGCATTGCCGTCGATACGGTCCTTTTGGCAGCCGCCGATATCCTGCCGGGCGAGAAGGTCGAGGTATTGAACCTCAATAATGGCTCTCGTATCGAGACGTATGCGATCCCCGGAAAGAAGGGGTCGGGTGAGGTGTGTTTAAACGGCCCTTCGGCGCGCTTTGCATGCGAAGGGGATGAGGTCATTATTCTGGCGTATGCGGTCGTGGATAATGAAGAAGCTAAAAATATGAAAACAAAAGTCGTCCATGTCGATTCTTCAAACAAAGTTAAAGATTAGGTTTTTCGGGGACGCTTCTTTAAGGAGGCGCGCCAAGGCCGTTGAGACAGTGACGGAAAGGGATCGTCAGGTCTTAGGCGAGATGGCGGAGATGATGCGGTTGTCCGGCGGTATTGGCCTGGCCGCGCCGCAAGTCGGCATCAACAAGCAGATGCTGGTGGCGGATGTGGGGCAGGGCCCGGTTGTTTTGGTCAATCCGCGGATCACGAAGAAGTCAGGAATGCATGCTCTCGAAGAGGGGTGCCTGAGCCTGCCCGGTATTTTTGTTAAAGTCAAGCGCGCGAAAAAAGTGATGGTCAGCGCTTTGAACGAACAGAACGAAAAGATCTCCATTTGCGCGTATGATCTTTTGGCCCGCGTGATCCAGCATGAGATGGACCATCTGCGCGGCAAGCTCATTGTCGACTACGCGAATTTTTTTCAGAAGATCAAGCTGAAGAAAGAGCTCAAAGAACTTCAAAGGAGCCAAAGTGAAGGATTGTATTAACAGAAAGAAGAACACCGCGCAATGCACGTGCACCTATGATCCTTGTTCGAGAAAAGGCATATGCTGCGCGTGCGTGGCTTATCACCGTGAAAGTCAGCAACTGCCCGCTTGTCTGAGGAGCGGCAGCGATGATGTCTTTGGCTGTTCTCAGAAAAGTTCCTAAAATGAATAAGCCTATTTATGATATTGTCATCGCAGGCGCCGGCCCCGCAGGGTTGACCGCGGCGCTTTATGCCGGCCGCTCCCGTTTAAAAACGCGCATCTTGGAGAAGTTCAATCCCGGCGGACAGATACTTCTTACGGAGACGATTGAGAATTTTCCGGGTATTTTTCAGATGAAGTCAGTTGAGTGGGTGGGGGTGATGAGAAAGCAGCTCGCCGATCTGAAAGAAGTGGAGATCAGTGAAGAGGCGAGCGTCAAGAAGATAGAGGCAAAAGACGGTTTGTTCAAGACGATCGTTGTCTCTCAGGGTGGCCGGCATGAAGAGGTTGTCGAATCCAAGGCGGTCATCATCGCCACAGGCGCCCAGCCGAAGAAAATGGGGATCCCCGGAGAGGATGCGTTAACAGGCCGTGGTGTTTCCTATTGCGCGACGTGCGACGGCCCGCTTTACCGGGATAAAGAGGTCGTTGTCGTCGGCGGCGGAGATACGGCGATCGAAGAGGCGCTTTATTTAAGGAAATTTGCCAAAAAGATCACAGTCGTCCATCGCAGAGAGGCTTTGCGCGCGACCGCGGTCCTGCGGGAAAGGGTTCTGGGTGATGAAAAGATCGTTTTCCAATGGGATTCTGTGCCCCTCGAGGTCGTCGGCAAGATGCGTGTCGAGGGCTTGAGAGTGCGCAATGTCAAAAATAATCAGGAGAATACCTTAAGTTGTGATGGGGTTTTTGTCTTTATCGGTTTTACGCCGGACACTGCTTTTTTACGGAGCACCCTGGATCTAAGCGACGCGGGGTATATACTTACGGATGAGAACATGATGTCGTCTGCGACCGGTATTTTTGCGTGCGGCGACTGCCGCCTGAGGCCTTTTTCCCAGGTGGTGACCGCTTGCGGGGAAGGCGCGATCGCCGCTTTTGCCGCGGCGAAGTTCCTGGAAAATAAAATATAATCTGAAGTAAAATCACCTGAAATGTTTTCCTTTTTCGCTTCCCGCTACGCGGGATTTCACTGAATAAAAACATTAAAGTATTCAATACGCTCGCAAGGACTGCGCTGAATAAAGCATTATGGTGCTTGTTTGAAAAAGATAATCTCGATATTTTTGAAGATCAGCATCACGCTCGCGTTGCTGATTTTTTTATTTTCCAAGACGGATTTCAAGAGCCTATCTTCGGTTTTCCGCTCAGCGGACGCAGGGGATCTTTTTATCGCATTCTCTGTTTTTTTATTCCTCTATTTTTTAGGGCTCTTGCGCTGGAGGCTTCTTTTGAACGCCTATCAGGTGCGCGTCTCTTTCGGCAGGCTTTCTTCCTGCTATTTTGCCTCGCAGTTCTTTAACCTTGTCCTCCCGAGCACGATCGGCGGGGACGCTGTCAGGACCAT
>JAGVGA010000038.1 GCA_020057345.1 Candidatus Omnitrophota bacterium
ATGAATTCATGGCAAATTTCGGCAAAAACGGCCTCTTTTTGCGCGATGTGTTCAAAAGATTCTTTGTCCGCGAGCTGATTTTTTTCTTTGAAAAGAACGGGTTGAAGCTTAAAGTCGAGCGCCAGGGGAGGGTTTTCCCTGAGACCGACTCCGCCAAAAGCGTGGTTGATATTTTTAAAAAAGTGCTGCATGAAGAGCGTGTGGAAGTCGCCTTGAGCGCTGCGGTTAAAAGCGTTTTAGTCCAAGACAGCCGCGTTCAAGGCGTTTGCTTGGATTCAGGGAAAAAAATTCTTGCGGATTCGGTGGTCCTGGCGACCGGAGGGCTGTCTTATCCGCAGACAGGGTCGACGGGCGACGGTTTTAAGATGGCCGAGAGGACGGGCCACAGGATCGAAAGCTTTTTACCCGGGCTCGTCCCCTTGGAAACCCGGGAGGATTTTGTGCCCCAGCTGCAAGGCTTGACGTTAAAAAATATCTCGATCAGCTTTCTCTGCGGGAAGAAGACGATACGATCTTCCGTTGGAGAACTTCTTTTTACGCACTTCGGCATCTCCGGCCCTTTGGTCCTCGACGCGAGCAGTCTTATCGCAGGTCGATTAGGCAGGCAGGTGACTGTAAAGATCGCCGTAGATTTGAAGCCTGGTTTGACGCCCGATGAGATCGACGCCAAACTGCGGCGTGATTTTCAGCAATCCGGGAGTTCGATGATCAAAAACCATTTAGAAGATATGTTGCCGGCGCGCCTGATCCACTCCTTTCTGGCTATTGCGGGCGTGGATGGCCAGAAGAAGTGTCACCAGATCGCTGCCGTTGAGCGCAAGAGGATCGCCGAAACTTTTAAAAAGTTTTTTCTGACCGTTGTCCGTACGCGGCCCTTGACAGAGGCGATGGTGACGCACGGAGGCGTTTCATTAAAAGACGTCGATCCAAAGACAATGGGTTCAAGAATAATCTCAGGCTTATATTTTTGCGGCGAGGTTTTGGATCTCGCCGCGATCTCCGGCGGCTTTAACCTTCAGGCCGCTTTTTCCACCGGCTATATTGCCGGTGAATCCGCCGCGCAACTATGATCATTCTCGCCTCAAAATCCAAAGCCCGTAAGAATATTCTAAAGAATTTAGGCATTAGATTTAAGGTGGTGCCTTCCCGTGTCAAAGAGCATGCTGTTGTGTCCGGATCGCCGGTTTCAATGGTCAAAACCAATGCCTTGCTCAAAGCCCGCGAAGTCGCCAGTCGTCTCAAAGAGGGGGTTGTTCTCGCTTGCGATACACTCGTCTGGCAGGGCGGTGAGTCTTTTGGCAAGCCTAAGGATTTCAGAGAGGCCAGGCGCATGCTCAAGAGGCTGTCCAGTAAGCCGCACAGGCTCTATACGGGGATCGCAGTGATCGATGTGAAGCGTCATCTGGAGATGGTGGATGTCGAGGAAACGAAGATCATTATGGAAAAATTGACGGACGCTGAGATCCGGCGCTATTTTAAAAAAGTATCTCCGTTGGACAAGGCGGGAGGTTTTGATATCCAGGGCTTAGGCAGCCTTTTTATCAAGAGGATCGAAGGGTGTTATTTCAATGTCGTTGGTTTGCCTGTCTCAAAGATGTTTGCTTTGTTCAAAAAGGCCGGCGTTTCCCTGCTTTTGTTTTTTTGCGCAGTTTCTTTTTTCGGGTGCGCGACCGAGTTCAATGTGGCGACAAAACACGAAGATTGGATGATGTATTCGACGGATAAGGAGGTAGCGATCGGAGATTCGGTCTCCAAACAGGTGGAGGAGAATTATGAGATCGTTAAAGACCCGGTGCTGTGTGACCGCGTGAACCGCGTCGGTGCGAAGGTCGCCGAAGTCTGCGACCGCAAAGAATTGATCTATCGTTTCCGCGTCATTGAAGAAAAAAAAGAAAAAGATAAGGAAAAGGAAATTGTGAACGCCGTCTCTTTGCCCGGCGGTTATGTCTATGTTTTTAAAGATCTTTTGAAATTCGCAAGCACAGACGATGAATTGGCCGTTGTCCTTGGCCATGAAGTCGGGCATATCGTGGCCAGGCACAGCATCAAGAGGCTGCAGGCGATCTGGGGATACAATATTTTGTCGGCGCTGGCCGTCAGTTCTGGAAATGCCGATGTTGCCAGGGGCACGCAGCTCGCGTACCTGCAGCTCTTGTCCGGGTATTCCCAGGAAGACGAGTTGCTGGCCGATAAGTTAGGCGCGCGTTACGCCAAGAGGGCCGGATACGATCCGAACGCGATGATTACTTTTTTGAAGAAACTGAAAGAGAAGCACAGGAAGGAAGAGACCCATCAGCTCTCTTATTTTAAAACCCATCCGTATATTTCCCAGCGCGTCAAAGCCACTAAGGAAGAGCTCGGCGAGAAGATCTCGTTTGAAGACTTTATCAATATCAAGTAGGATGAAAAGTGCCGGGCAATGAAGCCATTTTAGGTTTTTGTTCTCTGCTTCATCCCCGGCCCTCTTCTTAAATATATGCCGGGAAAGGGAGTTGAACCCTTAAGCCCTTGCGAGCGTAGCGCCCTGAACGCTATGTGTTTGCCAATTTCACCATCCCGGCGATTTTCAGGATAAAGTATACCTATTGCGCAAGAACGTGTCAACCTGTTTAAGAGCCGATATTTGTTGACAGGAGACCCGTATTTGATAAAATAAAACCTCGCTATTTTATTTGAAATGTCGTATATTTGAAAACATCAAAGTTATGATTATTAGTCGCCCAGATAGCTCAGTCGGTAGAGCGATGGACTGAAAATCCATGCGTCGGGGGTTCAATTCCCTCTCTGGGCACTTTTATTTCTATGCGGTTTATAATGGCGTTGCGGTCAGCCAGCGCGCTGTACCGATTTTGTGGCACCTCATATTAGGAAGGAGACGTTACTCATGAAGCGAACAGTCGTTCTTATCTCGTTGTTTTTGTTCGGCATGGTTTCTGCGGCATCGGCCGCCACGCGCAATCTTCAATACTGGAAAAACGAATCCCTGTCTTGGGGTATTGCCAAAGATTGGAAGCTGGGCTTATCCTCAGACATATATTTCAAGGACAATGCCTCTGATTTCTATTATCAGCGCACAGGGCTCGGCGTCACTTATTCCGGTCTGGCCAAATGGCTGGATCTGTCTGTGATTTATACGCGTATCGTGATAGAATCCAATAACATCTGGAAGAGGGAGGAGGAGCCGGTCTTGGTGGGGACCTTGAAGTGGAAGGTCAAAGGCTTTGCCATCAGCGACAAGAATCGATTCGAGTATCGCATCATAGAAGATGCGGAAGATGGTTGGCGCTATAGGAACCAGGTGACCGTCAGGGCGCCGTGGAAGTGGACACGGTTTGAGATCCAGCCGTATGTTGCAGACGAATTTTTCGTTGATATCAACTCCCAGGTCTTAAACGACAACAGGGTCCAGCCGGGGTTTTCCTTCAAGCTCACCAAAGAGCTGAGCATGGATATTTATTATATGTGGAGGCGCGTTAAATCAACAGCCAGGAAAACATTAGGCAAGTGGCTGACTCAGGATATCCTTGGGACGCGTCTGAAACTGACGTTCTAAATACGCATGATACCTGACAAACACGGACATTTCGGGATTTACGGCGGTAAATATATTCCTGAAACGCTGATGGCTGCTCTTGAAGAGCTTGAGAAGACATATCTTAAGGCTTCTAAAGACAAGGCGTATCTGACAGAGCTTTCTATTTACCTTAAAGAATATGCCGGCAGGCCGACCCCGCTTTATTTTGCGAAGAATTTGAGCCGTTTGATCGGCCAGGGAAGGATCTATTTAAAAAGAGAAGACCTCCTCCATACAGGCGCGCATAAGATCAACAACACATTAGGCCAGGCGCTTTTGGCCGTCAGGATGAAAAAAAAGAGGATCGTGGCAGAGACTGGCGCAGGCCAGCACGGCGTTGCCACGGCAACGGTCTGCGCGCTCTTAGGCTTTGATTGTCATGTTTACATGGGCGCAATAGATATGCAGAGGCAGGCGCTCAATGTCTACCGGATGAAATTATTAGGAGCGGAGGTCGTTCCCGTGACTTCAGGCTCTCAGACCTTGAAAGACGCGATGTCCGAGGCGCTTCGCGACTGGGTGACGAATGTCCGCACGACGAACTATATTTTAGGTTCCGTGGCCGGGCCGCATCCCTATCCTATGATGGTCAGGAACTTTCAGTTGGTTATCGGCAAAGAGGCGAAGCGACAGATCCTGAAAGCCGAGAGAAGGCTGCCTGATTATCTGGTCGCCTGCGTCGGAGGCGGCAGCAACGCGATGGGGCTCTTTTATCCTTTTTTCGCCGATAAAAAAGTCAAGTTCATCGGAGTCGAGGCTGCTGGGCACGGGTTGAATACTGCCGAACATTCGGCGACATTGGTCCGGGGAGATACCGGCGTTCTTCACGGTTCCAAAAGCAAAGTCCTCCAGGACAAAGACGGACAGATCAAGATCGCGCATTCGATCGCAGCCGGGTTGGATTATCCGGGTGTCGGGCCTGAGCACGCGTATTACCAGGATATCGGGCGCGCTTCTTATGTTGCGGTGACGGACCAGGAGGCGATAGATGGCTTTAAAATGCTTTCTCTGGCCGAAGGCATCATTCCGGCCATGGAGTCGTCCCATGCGATCGCTTACTTAAAGAAAATGACTGGGATCTTAAAGAAAAATTCCGTTGTGATCGTCTGTCTGTCCGGACGCGGAGACAAGGACGCGAGCGCCATCAAGGACCTGGAGTCCCGATGAACAGGATTGATAAAAAATTCAGGGAATTGAAAACATGGCGCAGAAAGGCGTTCATCGCTTTTTTGACCGCGGGTTATCCGAGCCTGCCGTTGACGGAAAAGCTCGTTTTGGAGTTAGAAAGAAGCGGAGCCGATATTATCGAGCTGGGCGTTCCTTTTTCAGACCCGGTGGCTGACGGCCCTGTTATCCAGAAGTCGTCTTTTGAGGCTTTGAAAAAAGGCGTGACTCTTAAGAAAATTTTAAGGCTTGTCAAAAAGCTTCGCAAAAAAACGGAGATCCCTCTGGCGGCGATGAGTTATTTTAATCCGATCTTGCGCTACGGCACTTCGCTTTTTATCGAGGAGGCTGTGGCCGCAGGCCTTGACGGGGTGATCATCCCGGATCTGCCTCCGGATGAAGAAAAAGTGTTTTTGAGTGAGGCGAATAAGAATGGGCTGGCCACGATCCAGTTCATCGCACCGACCACGTCCCGCTTGCGCGCTTCCTTTATAGCCGGACGCGCCAGAGGATTTATCTATTTTGTGTCGCTGACCGGCGTGACAGGCGTGCGCCGGGACCTGCCAATTGCGCTAAAAAGTCAGGTGATCGCCGTTAGGAAGGTCTGCGGCAGGTTGCCCGTCTGCGCAGGTTTCGGCGTTTCCACCCGCCGGCACGTGCGTTTTGTATCCTCGTTCTCGGACGGCGTGATCGTCGGCAGCGCGATCGTCAAAAAAATATCGGAACACTTAAAAAAGAAAGACCTCGTTTCCCGCGTCGGCCGTTTTGTCAGAGATCTGAAAGGCTCCCTTTAAGGTGTACAAGATCCGCGAATATCCCAATCAGGCAAAGCTCGTCTATAAAAAAATGGAGGGTGTTTCTTCCGCGTCTTTGGGGCTCTGGCTCAATACGGGCTCAAGGAACGAAGACGCCAAGATTAACGGCATCAGCCATTTTTTAGAGCATCTGGTCTTCAAGGGTTCGAAAAAATATACGGGAGACGCAATCAAGGAGTCCATCGAAGGGGTGGGTGGAAGCCTGAACGCCTTTACCTCCGAAGAGAACACGTGTTACTATGCCAAGTTTTTAGGCAAGCATCTAAAAAAGGTCCTCGATGTCCTTTCGGATATGGTCTTAAACCCTCTTTTAA